>NZ_JAZGJN010000222.1:0-27030 GCF_038085095.1 Photorhabdus sp. P32
GCGTCGGAAGACGGAAGAGAGAGATTTTTCGCTTGTTCAGAGATTGATGCGGTGGTTGCGGAAGAGACGCAACGGCCGGAGTAAAACCGAATATGCCTGGCGGCGATAGCGCGGCGGTCCCACCTGACCCCATGCCGAACTCAGCAGTGAAACGCCGTAGCGCCGATGGTAGTGTGGGGTCTCCCCATGTGAGAGTAGGGAACTGCCAGGCTTTAATTTTAGCTTTATGTGATAAAAACCGACATAAAGTGCAGTGGTAGAGAGTAGGATAAATCCGTCGGCAACGGAGTTGAACGTCGCGAGCAGCGACGACCCGAAGGGCAAACGGCAAGAAAGCTGTTTGTAAACTACCAAGATTGATGTTTAGGTTTTATGTTGTAGCAGCGACATAAAATCACAGAGAATTCGGTGGTGCGGTAGTTCAGTTGGTTAGAATACCGGCCTGTCACGCCGGGGGTCGCGGGTTCGAGCCCCGTCCGCACCGCCACCTTAATTTAGGGGCGTAGTTCAATTGGTAGAGCACCGGTCTCCAAAACCGGGTGTTGGGAGTTCGAGTCTCTCCGCCCCTGCCAGTTATAAGCTTAGTAGCAACTAAGGTGGTTTTTAGTATTGCTTACCCATATATGCTGCTTAGATAAGATTATTGATAAGGCGCTGGCTTTTTGGTCAGCGCCTTTTTCTATGAAGCTTTGTAAGAAAAACGGATTTGCCGTTACATTAAAAATCCCGTTATGAGAGCTCTTTCCCCGGAAATGATTTCACTTGGAGAATTTATTTCCAAATATTATCTGGTTCGTAAAACCCATGTTACCATCGATTCGAATTCATCATCGATGCTATTACACACTTTCAGCTACATAGTTTTTTCTCGATATTATTCGATCTTGTAGCAATAAAATCTTTCTTTCTGATTATCTATTATTGAAGTGAATTCTTATAGGTAACCTTTTAGACTTTCTGGCAATCTCCATACTATTAAAGCCCTTATGAACAAGTGCTTAGAAGATAGGTGCGAAAAAATTTTAGCTAATATTTTGATTATGAAATTTTCTTTCTGAAGAAAGACTTGAATTGAAGGAAAGGATACCTAAAACGACAAGGTAGGAGCACTACATCTGATTTAAGTCATCGTTTCAAATTATACGTAAATGTTACTTGGTAAATAGGGAGCTATATGTGGGAAGATAGCAAAAGTAATCCCACCGTATGCTCTATTTGAAATTTCTTTCTCCCTTACTATTTTCTTAAATGATTTACATGGATGCTTCTTAACCTCTTGTAGAAGTATGTATGATAGGTATTTTTAATAGCTGTTGAATGAATGCTTGCTGATCATTTTTTTGTAACCATATGGCATACAATGGACGTTCAATTAGTTCAGTATTTGGATAAGAAACCAGTTCTGAATATTCATTTTGCCAGTGTATTGGTAAGAAGGTGATTCCTCTTACGCTATTGAGCAGTTGGCGGGCTATATGTGCTGAGGTGGTTGTGATGATGGGTAGCTGCTCACTTTTTAAAATCTGTTGTTCCTGATGATGGAAATCAGCTCCCCATTCTAGTTTGATGTAATTTTTAATTTGGTATTTCAGGTTCTCTTCTGTTGTTAATAACTTCAAGCAAATATTCCCTAATAATAGGCTTTGGAACTCATCCATTTTAGGCGGTTCGGTAGTGATTAACAGATCTAATTCACGTGAATGAAGTTGTTTAACAAGGGATTGCCGTGTAGAAACCCGAGATTCTAATCTTAATTCCTGATGTTTTTTATAGAAATCTTGTAACCAGGGAGTTAAATATGCTTCCCATAGTGATGCAGTGGCGCCAATTGTTAATTCAGTATGTTGAGAAGCGTGCATTATCTCCTTTTTAGCCAACTGCCAGGTACTCATCAGTGATTCAGCATAGGGAACAAGGCGCTCGCCCGCTGCTGTAAGACGGATGTTATTACGGTGGCGAGTGAAAAGATGGGTACCTAATTGATTTTCTAGTTGTCGTATGCGAAAGCTAACCGCTGATTGCGTCAGGTACAGTGATTCGGCTGCTCTCCCAAAGTGACGAGTTTTACTGACTTCCAAGAAGGTTTTCAGTAATTCAGTGTCCACATATATCTCCAATAATATTTATCGTTAAGATTTAAATTTTTTGTTTTACAGAACGCCGGGCCTATCTAATACTCCGCGCCATAATTGGCATGATAGTAACAGTACTAGAATTAGGAGTGTGTCAGATGGCCGAAAGCTTCATCACGACTAATCGTTTTTTTGATAACAAAAATTACCCTCGCGGGTTTTCCCGCCACGGGGATTTCACCATTAAAGAGGCGCAATTGCTAGAGCGCCATGGTTATGCGTTCAATGAGTTAGATCTTGGTAAACGCGAGCCTCAAACAGAAGTAGAAGAGCTGTTTGTTGCTGTTTGCCGGGGTGAACGGCAGCCTGTGACAATGGAAGAAAAAGTATGGACCAAATATCTTGCGAGGATTAGTCGTCCAAAACGTTTTCATACTCTTTCAGGCGGTAAGCCTCAGATTGATGCTTCTGATGACTATACCGACACTGATGATTAATATCATCATAAATTGTGGATATAGGGGCTTTGCCCCTTTTTCATTTCTAACCCGATTGTTTTTGTAATTGTATTAATAGTCTGTCCATACTGCGGTAGCTTAAGGCTTCCATGATATGTGGTTTTTCTATCTCTTTTTTTTCTTCTAAGTCGGCAAGTGTCCGGGATGTTTTTAGAATTCGGTGCCATGCTCGGATTGAAAGCCCTAGTTTTATTAACGTTTGCTCTAGAAATACAGCATCGTTAGGTTTGAGCTGACAAAATGTCTCTGTCTCTTTGCTATTCAGATGAGCATTAATTTTTCCACAGCGTTTCAGTTGTATTTCTCGTGCTGCCAGCACTCTTAATCTTACATTTTTACTGCTTTCGCTTGATCTAATAGGGCTACTCAATGTTCCAATGGGTAACAGAGGAACTTCAATTGAGAGATCAAAGCGATCCAAAAAAGGCCCAGAAAGTTTTGCTAGGTATCGAAGTATTTGCTGAGGGTTACTTCGATTGTGAATTCCCTGATGGTAGCCTGTCGGGCTAGGATTCATTGCTGCGATCAATTGAACTTGAGCAGGAAAGCAAACTTTTGCTCTGGCCCGGGAGATAATTATTTCCCCTGATTCCAGCGGTTCTCTGAGAGCATCAAGGACTCTGCGTTCAAATTCAGGTAGTTCATCTAGAAATAACACACCATTGTGAGCAAGTGAAATTTCACCAGGTTTTGGAAGTCCGCCCCCGCCGACCAGCGCTGCCATTGAAGAGCTATGATGAGGCGCTCTGAATGGGCGTGTATGCCACTGTTCAGGTGGAAGGTAGGTATCTACCAGGCTATTGATAGCGGCAACTTCAAGAGCTTCTTTGTTTGTTAATGGCGGTAATAAACTACATAGACGACTTGCTAACATTGTTTTTCCTGTCCCTGGTGGGCCAAGTAGCAAAAGGTTATGCCCGCCTGCTGCTGTGATTTCCAGTGCGCGTTTTGCTTGTTCCTGACCAATAATATCCTGAAGATCTGGCTGTGATGGTTCTGTTGGGGGTTTATGTTGGATTGGTGCTGTCAGCAGTTGTTTTTCTCCCTGAAGGAAGTGGCAGATATGCAGGAGGTGTTCTGCCATTAATGCTTCATTCTGAGATAAAATTGCCAGCTCTATTGTGTTTTCTATTGGTAAAATAAGTTGCCTTCCTGCTTCTCCTGCGCTGAGTGCGGCTGAAATTGCGCCGTTAACTTTTCGTAAACCACCGGAGAGCGCGAGTTCACCAAGAAATTCATAATGATTTAGTGTATTGGTAGGTATTTGTTCTGAAGCGGCTAGAATAGCGATAGCGATCGGCAAATCATAACGACCACCTTCTTTGGGAAGATCTGCGGGCGCAAGATTGACGGTGATTCTTTTAGACGGATAGGTAAAACCGCTGTTGATCAATGCGCTTCTGACACGATCTCTTGCTTCTTTTACGGCTGTTTCAGGCAAACCAACTAGAGTTAATCCAGGTAAGCCATTACTAATATGTGCTTCAACAGTAACAATTGGGGCATGAATACCTATAGTCGCTCTGGTATAAATAACAGCGAGGGCCATCCTATTCTCCTTCGTAAGAAAGAACATATGATGGACTGAAATTAGATAATAAATAGTTTTCTATTATTTTTTTGCGAAGCGGCTCTAATAAATATTTTGCGAAGCAACGCTAAAGATTTTTTTAAAATTATTACTAATTAATCTATATTTTATTTGATTGATTTTTATGATTTTATTTTTATTTGGATTATAAAGTTGATTATTTTTATATTCTTATTATGAGGTTTTATTTAAATCGTGTTTTTAGATTGTATTTATTGAAATAACTTATTTGAAATTCAAATTTATATATTTTTCACAGTGAATAAATTTAGTGTGTTATATCATTCTGCTCTATTTTTAATGAGGGGTTTTTATCACCTAGGTGATTAATAATAAGCTTTTTACTTTTGGTTATAGTTGAATGATTTGTTTTTTATGTTACCGCTTTATGTGTTGTTTTGTTTATATCTAATCAGTTAGTTTTTATCACTTAAATTCTGATATTTACTGGATAAATAATCTAAATTAAAAGTATTTAATTGAAAATAAACAATATTTTTTCATATCGATTAATAAAACAAAATAAATGTTGTCAAGCTATGAAGAACGTGATAACTCTTAAATATAGATTAAACAAACGAATTAAACGACTAAGATTATGAACACATTTGTCCTAGTGATTAGCCTAATTATTGTCAGCGTGGTGGTGATTATTATCCCACCGTGCGGGGCTGCACTTGGACGAAGAAAGGCTTAGAAGAACAGCCAGATCTCTCGAAGACCCCCGCACCGAAAGGCGCGGGGGTTTTTTTTCGACAAGCAAAATCAGATAGAGACGGAAACATACAACAGAACAACATCTTGTCTCACAGGGTAAACACAGGGGATATGAAAAATGAACGGGGCGCAGTGGGTTGTAAAAGCATTACGAACGCAGGGTGTTGATAAGGTTTTCGGCTACCCTGGTGGTGCGATCATGCCGGTTTATGATGCTTTGTACGATGGTGGTGTGGAGCATTTGCTTTGTCGGCATGAACAGGGTGCGGTTATGGCTGCAATCGGTTATGCGAGAGCCAGTGGTAAGCCGGGAGTTTGTATCGCTACATCGGGACCGGGAGCGACAAACTTAATCACTGGATTAGCTGATGCGTTGTTAGATTCTGTTCCTGTTGTTGCGATTACTGGTCAAGTTGGTTCTGCATTGATTGGCACTGATGCTTTTCAAGAAGTCGATGTTTTAGGTCTCTCCCTTGCTTGTACCAAACACAGTTTCTTAGTGGATTCACTGGAAAATTTGCCTCAAATCATGGCGGAAGCCTTTTCTATTGCCACTAGTGGTCGACCAGGCCCAGTTTTGATTGATATTCCTAAAGATATTCAGCTGAAAGAGGGGAATTTGGTACCACATTTGGTACCCGTTGAGCAAAAGGCGCCCTGCTCGGAAAGTGAATTAGAACAAGCCCAGAAGATGATTACGGCTGCGGCAAAGCCAGTGTTGTATGTCGGTGGTGGAGTAGGGATGTCTCAAGCAGTTTCTGTTCTGCGTGATTTTGTTGTGGAAACTGGTATGCCGGTTGTTTCTACGTTGAAAGGTTTGGGAGCTGCTGATTCAGAGCATCCATGTTATCTGGGAATGCTTGGGATGCATGGTTCGAAAGCGGCCAATCTTGCTGTTCAGTCATGTGATTTGCTGATTGCTGTAGGTGCTCGTTTTGATGATCGTGTGACTGGCAAACTCAATACTTTTGCGCCGAATGCAAAAGTCATTCATCTGGATATCGATCCGGCAGAGTTGGGGAAATTACGTCAGGCTCATGTGTCGTTACTGGGGGATGTGAAGGCATTATTGCCCCGCTTGCAACAGCCATTGTCAATTATGCCCTGGCAACAGGAAGTGAAATATCTGAAAGCTGAATATCCTTGGTGTTATGACCATCAGGGAGAGAATATCTATGCGCCTTGGTTATTGAAGCAGGTTTCAGATCGTAAAGCATTTAATACAGTTATTACTACTGATGTTGGACAGCATCAAATGTGGACAGCTCAGCATATGACTTTTGATGGACCTGAAAATTTCATTACATCGAGTGGGTTGGGCTCGATGGGATTTGGTATCCCTGCTGCGATAGGTGCTCAGATTGCTAGACCGGAGGATATGGTGATCTGTGTATCTGGAGATGGTTCTTTCATGATGAATGTTCAGGAATTGGGGACAATTAAACGCAAGCAATTACCCGTAAAAATTTTATTGTTGGATAACCAGCGGTTGGGAATGGTGCGGCAATGGCAGGAGCTGTTTTTTGATAAGCGATATAGCGAAACGACATTAACAGATAACCCTGATTTTGTCACATTAGCACAAGCTTTTGATATTCCTGGGCAACATATCACTGATAAATCACAGATTGATGAAGCGCTGAATGCATTATTCACCAGTAAAGGCCCCTATTTATTACAGGTATCTATCGAAGAATTAGAGAACGTTTGGCCGTTAGTTCCTCCCGGTGCAAGCAATGAAACTATGTTGGAGAAATCATTATGATGCAACATCAACTTGCAATCCATGCTCGTTTCCGTCCTGAAATATTAGAGCGTATCTTACGGGTAACGCGTCATCGTGGATTTCAGATATGTTCAATGAATATGGATCAAACAATGGATGGCGATAATGTTAATATCGAATTAATTGTTGCCAGCCAAAAACCGGTTAATTTGTTGTCTTCACAACTGGCTAAATTAGTGGATGTCGCTGGCGTCAAGATCCTGCAACAAAAATCACAACTCATACGTGCATAACGTAGAAATAAAGGAATAAGACGAATGACGAAGCAATCCGATTACATTTGGTTCAATGGTGAGATGGTTCCTTGGGCAGATGCTAAAGTTCACGTAATGTCCCATGCTTTACATTACGGTACCTCTGTTTTTGAGGGAATTCGCTGCTATGACTCTCATAGAGGGCCTGTGGTTTTCCGCCATCGGGAGCATATGCAGCGTTTACATGACTCTGCAAAGATTTATCGCATGCCGTTGAGCCAGAGTGTCGATGAATTAATGGAAGCGTGTCGGGCAACCCTTCGTAAAAATAATTTAGTCAGTGCTTATATACGTCCACTAGTCTTTATCGGTGATGTCGGCATGGGGGTTAATCCACCTGCTGGCTATAAAACGGATGTCATTATTGCCGCTTTTCCTTGGGGAGCTTATCTGGGAGAAGAAGCACTCGAGCAGGGAATTGATGCGATGGTTTCTTCATGGAATCGTGCGGCGCCAAATACAATACCAACTGCGGCCAAAGCAGGTGGTAACTACCTGTCTTCACTTTTGGTGGGTAGTGAAGCCCGTCGTCGTGGATATCAAGAAGGTATTGCACTGGATGTTTATGGTTATATCTCTGAAGGTGCGGGTGAAAATCTATTTGAAGTAAAAGATGGCATATTATTCACTCCGCCATTTACTTCATCTGCATTACCAGGAATTACTCGTGATGCCATTATCAAACTGGCGAAAGATTTAGGGCTGGAAGTGCGTGAGCAGGTATTGTCGCGCGAATCTCTGTACTTGGCTGATGAAGTTTTTATGTCTGGTACAGCGGCTGAAATCACACCCGTTCGCAGTGTTGATGATATTCAGGTTGGTATCGGTAGATGTGGTCCTGTTACTAAGAAAATTCAGCAAGCCTTTTTTGGCTTGTTTGATGGCGCGACAGACGATAAATGGGGTTGGTTAGATCCAGTCAATCCTTAATAGAACTATAAATAATTTAACAGGCGGTTCGTTCCCCGCCTGTATTGATAACACGGGAGTGAAGATAATGCCTAAGTACCGTTCTGCCACTACGACTCATGGCCGCAATATGGCTGGAGCTCGCGCTTTATGGCGTGCGACAGGGATGACCGATGCAGATTTTGGTAAACCGATTATTGCAGTAGTTAACTCATTTACTCAGTTTGTTCCCGGGCATGTCCATTTGCGGGACTTAGGTAAACTGGTTGCTGAACAGATTGAAGCATCAGGCGGTGTTGCAAAAGAGTTCAATACCATAGCGGTGGATGACGGTATCGCAATGGGGCATGGTGGTATGCTCTATTCTCTGCCGTCACGTGAATTAATTGCTGATTCTGTTGAATATATGGTGAATGCGCACTGCGCGGACGCTATGGTGTGTATTTCCAATTGTGACAAAATTACCCCAGGCATGCTGATGGCAGCACTACGTCTGAACATTCCTGCGATTTTTGTTTCCGGTGGTCCTATGGAGGCGGGTAAAACTAAATTGTCAGATCAGATTATCAAATTGGATCTGATCGATGCCATGATCCAAGGTGCGAACCCGAATGTCAGTGATGAGGATAGCAGCCAGATTGAACGCTCAGCTTGCCCAACCTGTGGTTCTTGCTCTGGCATGTTTACAGCTAACTCCATGAATTGTTTGACCGAAGCACTGGGACTGTCTCAGCCGGGGAATGGTTCATTACTGGCGACTCATGCAGATCGCGAAGTGTTGTTTCTGAATGCAGGTAAACGCATTGTTGAGTTGACTAAGCGCTATTATGAACAAAATGATGATAGTGCTCTGCCGCGTAGTATCGCAACGAAAGCCGCATTTGAAAATGCAATGATGTTGGATATTGCAATGGGTGGCTCGACTAATACCGTTCTTCACTTATTGGCTGCGGCGCAGGAAGGGGAAATTGATTTCACGATGGCGGATATTGACCGTTTGTCTCGTCAGATCCCTCATCTATGTAAGGTTGCGCCAAGTACACAAAAATATCATATGGAAGATGTTCATCGTGCTGGTGGCGTAATCGGTATTTTAGGTGAGCTGGATAGAGCGGGTTTGTTGAATCGTCAGGTTAAAAATGTCTTGGGTCTGGATTTATTACAAACGCTTAATCAGTACGATGTGATGCAGACGGCAGAGGAATCGGTGAAGGAGATGTATTCGGCAGGTCCTGCCGGTATCCGTACTACTCAGGCATTTTCACAGGATTGTCGCTGGCCCTCGTTGGATACTGACCGTGTAGAAGGGTGTATTCGCAATATTGAGCATGCTTATAGCCGGGATGGTGGTCTTGCCGTTCTATTTGGTAATTTGGCTATAGATGGTTGTATTGTAAAAACCGCGGGAGTTGATAAGGGTAGTCTGACGTTCCGTGGGCCAGCCAAAGTTTACGAAAGTCAGGAAGATGCGGTTGATGCGATCCTGGGTGGAAAAGTCGTTGCTGGTGATGTGGTGGTAATTCGTTATGAAGGGCCAAAAGGTGGGCCCGGCATGCAGGAAATGTTGTATCCGACGACTTATCTAAAATCAATGGGGCTAGGTAAAAGCTGTGCATTGATTACCGATGGCCGTTTCTCTGGTGGCACCTCGGGTTTATCGATCGGCCACGTTTCTCCAGAAGCGGCTAATGGTGGGTTAATCGGTTTGGTTCAAGATGGCGATATTATTGATATTGATATTCCACTGCGGAAAATTCAACTTGATGTAGATGAAAGGACACTTGCTGCCCGTCAAGAAGCGGAATTTGCCCGCGGTGATAAAGCGTGGACGCCGAAGGCTCGTGAACGTCAGGTATCGTTTGCCCTGAGAGCCTATGCTTCATTGGCGACCAGTGCGGATAAAGGTGCTGTCCGTGATAAATCTAAGTTAGGGGGATAATCGCATGGCTGCATTTCTTCCCTTAACTTCCGCACCAAATGGTGCAGAGTATTTGAAAGCGGCATTAAGCGCGCCGGTTTATGAAGTTGCTCAGGTGACTCCTTTGCAGGAAATGGAGAAAATTTCTGCCCGCTTGGGAAATACTATTTTGGTAAAGCGGGAAGATCGGCAACCTGTTCACAGTTTCAAACTTCGTGGTGCGTATGCCATGATTGCGGGTTTGACGGAGGAACAAAAAAACCGGGGAGTGATTACCGCATCAGCCGGTAACCACGCTCAAGGGGTTGCACTTTCTGCCAATCGTTTGGGAATTAAATCTCTGATTGTTATGCCGGTTACTACCGCGGATATTAAAGTCGATGCAGTCCGTAGTTTCGGCGGTAAGGCTTTGTTGTATGGCGCTAATTTTGATGAGGCTAAAGCTAAAGCAATAGAAATGGCGCAGCAGGAGGGCTATACCTTTATTCCTCCGTTTGATCATCCCGCTGTAATCGCCGGTCAGGCAACACTGGCGATGGAACTTTTGCAACAGGATGTGCGCTTGGATCGAATTTTTGTACCTGTTGGTGGTGGTGGTTTGATTGCTGGAGTGGCGGTGTTGATTAAGCAACTGATGCCAGAAATCAAAATCATTGGGGTGGAAGCGGAAGATTCAGCTTGTCTGAAAGCGGCAATGGAAGCTGGACATCCGGTAGATTTACCTCGAGTTGGTTTATTTGCTGAAGGTGTTGCTGTTAAGCGTATTGGTGATGAAACATTTCGTTTGTGTCAGCAATATGTAGATGATGTTATCACGGTAGATAGTGATGCTATTTGTGCGGCGGTAAAAGATCTGTTTGAAGATGTACGTGCGATTGCTGAGCCATCCGGTGCATTGGCGCTAGCTGGGTTGAAAAAGTATGTTCAGCAACATCAGCTTAAAGGTGAACGATTAGCCCATATTCTTTCTGGTGCTAACGTAAGTTTCCACGGCTTACGTTATGTCTCTGAGCGTTGTGAGTTGGGCGAGCAGCGGGAAGCATTGCTGGCAGTGACTATTCCTGAACATAAAGGGAGTTTCCTGAGTTTTTGCCAGAAGTTGGGCGATCGGGTGGTAACAGAGTTTAATTATCGTTATACGGATGCAGATCCTGATCAGGCTTGTCTTTTCGTTGGTGTTCGCCTGAGTCGTGGTGAGGTAGAACGACGGGAAATTATCAAGGAATTGCGTACCGCAGGGTATCAGGTTGCTGATCTTTCAGATGATGAAATGGCGAAATTACATGTTCGTTATATGATTGGCGGTCGTCCATCTAAACCATTGAAAGAGCGCTTGTTTAGTTTTGAATTTCCTGAATCGCCGGGGGCTTTACTCAAATTCCTCCAAACTTTGGGAACTTACTGGAATATTACGTTATTCCATTATCGTAATTATGGTACAGATTATGGCCGGGTGTTAGCCGCATTTGAATTGTCAGGAACGGAAGTGCGTTTTAAACGTCATCTTGATGCATTAGGCTACGCGTATCACGATGAGACGGATACCCCCGCATTTAAATTCTTTTTAATGTGCCAGGCATCTGAAACAGCCGGAGGTTGATCGGTGTCTTGGTAATGAAAAAATATGTTCTATGAAACGACAAAATAGCGCCTTTGATAAGGTGCTATTTTGACAAGATTTAATATTCGCTGATGTCCTGAGGGAAAGAGCTCAATAATAAGTTCTCTAATTATTTTGCCTTAAGCACCAATAGTTCTGTTATTAAGCTTATTTTGTTTTATTGATCATGATGTTATTTCTTTTCTCCAACAGTGGGTTTTGCCAACCAGATAAAGAGCAGCAAGATCAGAAAAATAAAGCCAAATAGCCAATAAATTTCGTTAGCAGCAATAATCAATCCCTGATTAGTGATTTCCCGTGCCAGAGAGTAACTGGCTTGGGCTTGTGACATTCCTAATTGTTCCATTTTCTCATAGGCTTGTTGGGCAATAGGATTATGGGGAGTTATCGATTCAGTTAATTGAACATGGTGGACAGCTTCGCGACGGGACCACATAGTAGTGGTGATTGAAGTGCCCACAGATGTTGCCAGCGTGCGTAAAAAGTTAAATAAACTACCCGCAGAGGCGATTTTAGCGGGTTCAACATCAGATAATATGATGGCGGTTAGTGGCATAATTAAACAGGCGATAGCAAAGCCCTGAATAAATTGTGGCCAGGCAGCGGTGGCAAAGTCCATTGATAACTCAAAGGTATTCGTTCTCCAAAAGAAACAGAGTGCAAAAATGATAAAACTAAACATAACTAAATAGCGCATATCGATTTTTGAACTAAAACGACCAATGAGTGGAACCAGCATTATCGGTACGATCCCTAATGGAGCCATTACTAATCCTGCCCAAGTGGCTGTGTAACCAAACACCATTTGCAATAGTTGAGGTTGTAAAACCAAAGTGCCTATATGGAGCAGGAAAGCCAAACTGATACATAAGCTACCGATAGTAAAATTACGAGATTTAAATAGTGATAAATCAATGATCGGATCATCATCGGTGAGTTCCCAAATGATCAGGAAAGTTATGGCAATGACGGCGGTAATGGCTAATACAATAATTTCTGTTGAGTTGAACCAATCAAGCTCTTTTCCTCTATCAAGTAATAGCTGAAAACAGCCAACACCGATGATCAATAAAATCAGCCCTACCACATCAATTGATCTGGCCGTTGTTTCAGTTTCCCGATCTTTTAACAACATCCAGGTGATAGCAATGGCAGCAAAGCCAACCGGAACGTTGATGAGAAAGATCCAGCCCCAATGGTAATTATCGCTGATCCAGCCACCGAGTATCGGACCACAAACCGGAGCGATAACGATAGTCATTGACCACAGTGCCAATGCCATATTGCGTTTTAGCGGAGGGTAGTTGTTGAGTAGCAAACTTTGGGAAAGGGGCATAATTGGCCCGGCTGAGATGCCTTGCAGAACACGGGAAATGATCAGCATTTCCAGGCTATTGGCAATACCACACAACCAGGAAGTGATCACAAACAAGATCATTGAAATTAAGAAAACCCGGACTTCCCCGAACCGTTTTGCTAACCAGCCTGTTAATGGGATAGAGATCGCGTTAGCAACAGCGAATGAAGTAATAACCCAGGTACCCTGCGATACTGATGAACCCAAGTCTCCGGCAATGGTCGATATTGCAACGTTAGCAATAGTCAGATCCAATATTTGTAAAAAAGCGGCTAATGCTAAAGCCAGGGTTAGCCAGCCGAGTTTGGCTCCTGATAATGGCTCTTTTAGCATGTTAACCTCACTCATTTTTACTGATATTAGTTTGAATGATTTCGTTAATTAGGCGTTCAATTTCTCCTGTGTTGTAAGACAAGACGTTGGTTTCGTAAACCATGCCATTACGAGGCGTGTCAGCAAGCACCAGTCCATCCCGATTTCGGGTATCGACGGTGGCGTGCATAGATAAACCGATGCGTAAAGGATGATCAATAAGTTGTTGTATTTCTAGTTCAACACGAACAGGTAAACGTTGAACTACTTTGATCCAGTTACCGGTGGCGTTTTGTGCCGGCAATAAAGAAAATGCACTACCCGTTCCCATATCAAGACCAACGATCCGGCCTTTATAAATGACATCATTGCCGTAGAAATCGCTAATCAGTGTTACGGGTTGACCAATACGGACATTAGCGAGTTGAACTTCTTTGAAGTTAGCTTCGACCCAAAGCTGGTCAGCGGGTACGATAACCATCAGCGGAGCGCCGCTTTTTATTTGTGAGCCTACTTGAACACTGCGGCGTGAAACGTAGCCTGTTACCGGCGCTACAATCTGGGTGCGCTGTAAGGTTAACCATGCATCGCGGAGCTGGGAGGCAGCTAGTTTAATAGCAGGTTGTTGATCTAATGGGGTGTGGGTGTCTATAACTAATGCTTTGTTAGCGTAATATTGTTGTCGGGCGACATTCAGCTCAGATTTTGCCATTTGCACGCTATTGCGGGAATGAATCAGGTTTTCTTTGGCGATAGCACCTGTGAGTCCCAGATGTTCACGTCGTTTTAAATCATCTTGAGCCTGTTGTAATACCGTTTTTTTGAGCTCAATGTTAGCCAATAGTTTTTCATTATCAATAATGGTTTGGTGAGTTTGTCTGACATTACTCGCTAATGTATTTTTCGCTCGCTCAAAAGCATGTTCCGCATCAATAGAGTCTAAACGTAGCAGAATATCGCCTTGCTGAACGAAGTCGGTATTATCGGCGTAGATAGCGGTTACGCTACCGGTGATCTGGGTCATCACTTGTACCTGATTACCCACAACGTAGGCATCATCAGTCGCTTGATAATGACGTAGTGAAATAAGCCAATAGGCGAAATAACCCAACCCAGCAAAAACAAATAAGAGAGTTGCGAGGATCAGTGCTAACTTACGCTTTGACTTTTTTTCATTAAGCGGAGGTGATTGTATTTCTCCGGCCATGTGTCCTCTCCCATCACAGTGATTAAAAATAAATTTGTCTTAATTAATGTGCTCATATTTGATTAAACACCTTGGAGTCGACTACAAGGTCAAGCCCTTATCATCTGATAAAATGAAAATTGCTAATATTTAGCACTTAACGCCAAAAGCATGGTTTAACATTAAAATTATTTATTATTAACATTTGGTCAGAGAGGCTTGATTGCCTTTCTGGCAATGATTAACGGTATTTTGTGTCAGTACCCAGAACATTTATCTGGGTACAAATAATCACAGAATAGGGATACGAAGCCATTGATGTTAATTACTTAACTGACTCAGGCAGTCATTCCTCCATCAATAACGAATGTTTGCCCGGTGATGTAGCGTCCTCCAGGGCTGAGCAGGAAATTGATTGTCAGAGCAATATCTTCCACTGAACCCAAGCGGCCCAATGGAATATTAGATAACAGTTTTTTCCTATGTGGTGCGGGGATATGGTCCAGCATTTCAGTATCAATCAAGCCTGGCGCAACGGTATTGACTCGAACATTAAATCGGCCAACTTCAACCGCTAATGAGCGGGTAATACCGATCATAGCGGCTTTGGTTGCAGCGTAGTTAACTTGCCCTGAGTTAGCCTTAAATGCAGTGACTGAGCTCATGTGGATAATGCAGCCTTCTCCCGCAGTAAGCATTTCGGGTAGAAAAGCGTGATTGACTAAATAAACAGAAGAGAGATTGGTAGAAATCACATTATGCCACTCTTCTTCTTTCATATTTATCAGTAATGCATCTTGTGCAATTCCGGCGTTATTGATGATGGCATAGGGAGCGCCATATCGTGAAATAAGCTCTGTTGACAATGTTGTGACTTCTTCAGCGTTTGAGACATCACATTGATAACCCTCACAGCGATAGCCTTGCTGTTCAATTTCCTGACACAATGTTTGAGCTTCATTTGTGCTTGATTTATAGGTAAAAACCACATGATAGTTCTGAGCGGCTAGCATTTTTACTATGCCTTTGCCGATACCACGTGATCCTCCTGAAATAAAAACCCAAGGTGTGCTGATACTCATTAAGTTATTCCTCTAAATTTTCGCCATCCGTCTGCCAATACCGCATTCATCAAATCTTAGTTGGCAATTTGCTTTCTTTTTGTTGTGCCCATCAGGCTCATCTCAATAACTAAAGAGATTTCTCCATTCAGCCAGATTGGGATTTCCAACGTACCGTATAACGAGCCATCAACATCGAATGTATCCTTGGGTAGGATCGTATATTCGATATTTGGCATTTCATCTGGGATTTGGCGATTAAGCAGTGTTGGAGAGAAACTCACTGTATGCATGACATGTAAGACAATAAGGTCTTTGAGGCATGTTTCAGCATGTTCTTGTTTGCCAAAATAGGTTTTAAATTCTGTTGCTAGCGCAGTTTTGGCGCTTTGCTGCATAAAAAGATAAAACATCAGCGCATCGAGGAAGATCCAGAACTCATTGACTTCCGGGAAGGTATGTTTGAATTCGATAGATTTTCTTATTGTCTCTTGTATGGCAACTTGGCAACGTGGTTTTTCGGGAAAGCTAGTTTTTTGTGAAAAATCAAAACAACTATAGTGACCAACCAGAGGTTTCAGGTTAGTTGTTTCGTCTTGCAGATTAAAAGTTGTTTTCCCGTTCCGGTCAGTGTGCTTAGTTTTGACACAATAGCAGGCATCCAGAGGTACGGGATTGCGTAAATTAACGTGCCACTGCCTGCCCATTTCCCCATTTGGTTGTGACAGATAATCGTATCCGCTTTTGAGCGGGATCATTGCCAGCATGCCATGTACTGCAATACCACCCAACCCGACTTCTCTTGCGATTTTTTCATCAAAATGGATAGGATTGTAGTCTCCAGAGAATTTAGCCCATTGACTGAGATCTTCTTTGCTGAATTGAACGTTCATCTGTCGGCTTTCCTAAAAATAAGCGCACAGTTTGTACCACCGAAGCCATAGTTAACATTTAAAGCAGTGTCGATAACTTGGTGAGTCCGGTGGATATTGGGGACATAATCCAGATCGCATAGCGGATCAGGATTATTCAAGTGCATCGTTGCGGGAATCGTCGCTGTCTCTATCGCTTTGATACAGAAAATAGATTCAATTGCTCCTGCTCCGGCAATAAGATGGCCTGTATAGGATTTTGTACTGGAAATAGGAATACGATAAGCGTGCTCGCCCAGACTCATTTTTAGAACATCGGTTTCGTTAATGTCGTTGAGTGGGGTTGATGTCCCATGAGCATTAATATAGTGAATATCTGAGGTGGAGAGTTTGGCCTGTTCCAGCGCCATCTGAATCGCCATGACCCGTCCTTTGCAATCTGGCGCCGGGGCGGTCATATCTGATGCGTCAGAGTAATTACCATAGCCAATCACTTCCGCCAATATTTTGGCGCCTCTGGCAACAGCGCTGTCATAGTCTTCAAGACATAATATTGCGGCGCCCTCTGACATAACAAAACCACTGCGATCTTTGCTAAATGGGCAGCAGGCTTTTTCGACAGAGTCCTGCTCCTTACTCAGTGCCCCAAGAATGTCGATACTCCAGACGATGAATGGATCTCTGATGCTTTCGCCGCCGCCTGCCAGCATCATTTTAGCGCGTCCGCTGCGGATGAGTTCAAACGCATCACCTATCGCCATACTGCCGGTTGCACAAGCTGCAACTGGGGTATTTTGATATCCCCGCAAATTCCAGTTCATTGAAATCGCTGCCGTTCCTACGCTGTGCATAGACATGATATTGGTCATAGGCGAGGCAATGCCTTGATCAGCATAGGAGTGACTGTTTTCAACGGTTGCATCTTCTCCACCCCAACCCGTACCAAAAATGACGCCGCGTTCAAAAGGGGAGTAGTTTTCGTCAAGAGCAGCTTTATCGTTACCAAATGCCATCTTGATTGCTTCATCCGCCGCAATCAGCCCAAGTTTGCTGAATTTGGGCAGGTTCTTTAATAATTTTTTGGAAAACCGTGATACATCAGGAGAGAAAGGGATATTGCCGAAAAATTTTGCTACAACAGAAGCGTCCGGGTGTTCTTCCTTTTTGTAGCCTACACGATAGTTTAGGATTGCATCCCAAATTTCTTGGGTACTTTGCCCAAGAGAACAAATAGAGCCATAGCCTGTGACGGCAACGCGACGATAGCCGGTTTGAATATTCATGAAACATTATCTCCAAAATTCATTTCCTGGTGACATGCTTTATTTTTTAATATAACCAAATAATAGGATTGGTAGATAAAAGCATCATAAAAATGAATGTTAGCTGTATTGTGATATTGCCATAGACAGCTAACATCCCAGTGTATTGGTGATGATTATTTTGCTAATTCACTGACATAATTGACAAAATCACCGATTGTCGTCGTGTTGTCTCGCTGGAACTTATCGAAATTCAATTGAATTCCCATTTCTCTTTTTAAAGCAACTTGAATAGAGACGAAATCCAGACTTACCAAATGAATATCATCAAGTAGGGTATCAAGAGTAATATCTTCTGGTTCGATATCAGTTAATTCAGTAATTTGAGATTGAAGTAATTCAAACAGTTTCATATTAATGTCCCCTAAAAGTTTAAATAATATTGGCGGAGCTTAGGTGCCAGAATGTAGATATCAATTAATAAATGTGTTATTCCGGCCACACCGTCTTTTAAATATCGTTTTGCTATTATTCCTGGGTGATTAAAGATTTCCCTGAAATTTTAAGTAAGTTATACGTTTCTTGTTTAATGGCGTTAGCCAGTATCTCAATATCATCTTGGCTTGTGGTATATCCGAAGCTGATGCGTACTGCGCTATCAATACGATCATCGGGTAACCCCATAGCAGCCAGAACGTGAGAACGTTGTGTTGATTTGTTATTGCTACAGGCTGATCCTAGAGATAAAGAGATGCCGTGACGTAAATCTAGCCTGCTGGCTAATGATTCAGCGCGAATACCAGGGAAACTTAAATTAAGTGTCCAAGGTGCCTGAAACGCTGGATTGGTATTGCCATTAATCAGGTAATTAACACGATGTTGTTCTAACAGAGATAGTAGGGCTTCTCTGAGCGTTTTGTAAGTATTGAAGCGTTCTTGCAAGCCGTTCAGTGATTCTTTCGCTGCTGCCGCTAGTCCTGCAAGGCCCAAGGTGTTTTCAGTGCCGCTGCGTACTCCTTGTTCTTGCCCTCCGCCATGTAGCAAGGGATTTAATTGAATCTCTGGCGCATGGTAGAGCCCGCCAATACCTTTCGGGCCGTTAAATTTATGGCCGGAGAAAGATACAGTCGTTATGCCGGAAAGGGTGTCACAGTTAAAAGGAAGTTTACCAATAGCTTGTACTGCATCGATATGCAGGTAAACACCGGCCTCTTTTGCTAAAGAAGCGACAGCTTCATAGGGCTGGATCACACCGGTTTCGTTGTTAATCGCCATCAAGGTGATCAGACGGGTTTGCGGCCGTAGGTTTTCCTGGATACTTTGTACACTTATCCGCCCCTGATTATCGGGATTGATCAGCGTTAGCTGAAGCCCGCGTTGCTGATACCAGAGTAACGGCGCCAGAACAGACGGATGCTCAATGGAAGAGCTAATAACATGATGGGCAGACAGATCCGAACCGGGAAGCGTTGCTAACAAGCTGGATAAGGCTTGGTTATTACTTTCGGTTCCTCCTGATGTAAACAGGATTTGCTCTGGGGTTGTGCCCATTAATGAAGCCATCGATTTTCTAGCGTCGGTGAGCAACTTTTTAGCCATGCCGCTTAAGCTGTAGTGGCTGGACGGATTAGCAAAAATAGACATTGCATCTTTAATCGCCAACTGCGCTTTAACACTTAGCGGTGTTGTGGCGTTGTAGTCGAAGTATAGGCTTGTCATATTTTTCCCTTTAGCTGCTCAAATAGTTTATGCAGCATATCAAGGCAGTGTTGTTGTGCGGGTTCTAACTCGCCTAATAACGCATCAATGCCCTCAGGCGATAATGCGTTTAGTTCTTCGAGAGTCTTACCTTTAGCATGGCGACAAAATTGGTTAGACATTGCCAGGGAGGCGGTACATCCCCATGCACGAAAACAGGCATTATCTACTCGCCCTTGGTTATCCAGTGTCAGGTCGATATCAACCTTGTCACCGCATACCGGGTTACCTAATGCCAATTTAATGGTGGGGGCGGATAACGTCCCCTGGCAGTCAGGATTGCAAAAGTTGTCAATAATGATGTTGTTAAACATAATTCCACCTTGCTATTTAGACTGCGGGTGTCGCTGCGGGGCCTTCATCATCTGACATTTTTCTCTCAAGGTTGACTGCACAGCAACCAAACTCTTTAGCAGCAGCGGTACGCATAACAAACTGAACTCGCTGAGAATTACGCCAGGATTTGTTAGGATCGGTACGCAAGTAGACCAAATCTTCTGTTAGTAACATGCCGGGAGTGGAAACAGAAAGTGGATCTAAAATCACTAATTGCCCGGTTTCACCATCAGGTAGCTCGCGTGTTAAATCATTAGGATCACGAACGGAGAAATGAATATAAGGAGGAACATGCTTATGATTATATTCATCTTCGATAGCAAGAACGTTTGCTTCGACCAGACCATACATATCACGTGTCCGGGAAGCTGGAATGCCCATCCATTCTTCGATATCTGCATTTAATTCGCCGCGGGAGATCATATCCCCGGTAAAACGTTTCCAGCCGCCCATAGTAATGACCATGCTATCGCGATCTAAAGTGAGCTTGGTATTATTCTCTTTTAGGAACGTGATAAAACGGTGGATCATGAATGGAGGGCCAATTAAATGCCGGGTGAATTTGCCTTTCCACTGGATTAATTGGTTCAGTGCATCTTCTGGGGAGAAGCGGTCCTGATTAATCATATAGCGTCGGGTATCGAGCAAACCTGTCAGGAAATTAAAGATTTTAACCAGCGCCATTTCTGGAATATCTTCTGTTGACGGGCATAAACATAGGCCGGCGCCGCCAGATACTTTGAATATACTGCGATAATTAGAATAGACAGCCAATACGGTATGATCCATCGTATCGTGGCAACGACGATAAACGCTAGGAATTCCACTGGTACCCGTTGAGCGCATTTCATGTTCGATTTCAGATAATGGCTTGCTTAATAAACGATGACTTTCGGCTGATTTATAAGTTGCAACAGGTATCAGCGGGATGCGAACTAAATCATTATAATTCTGGATGTCTTCTGGTTTAATACCTTGTTTTTCACAAATATCTCTATAGTAAGGGTTATTGTGATAATGGAAATGGAAAGCGTCTTTGAGCAAACAAGTTTTTAATTCCTGTTGCTCTTCTTTAGACAGCTTATAGAGCAGATCGACATCGGCTATTAACCATTTCAGCGGATTTCCGCCACGAGATTTTATACCGTTGTATATATTTTTGATATTTTCCATTTTTTTATCTCCGGTAGGGTAATGAGTAGATAAATTAATCTTTGTTTATTATAAGTTATAGCAATAAAGCATAAGTTATGTAGGCAAAAAGGATAGTCATTAATAATTTATTTTTATTGAATAAATTGGCTATATTATTGCTTTGATTATTATATGGATTTGTCAATATTGTTAAAATTATGCTAAAAATAGCTGGTTTATTCAAAATATTCACTTTAGTGCGAATATGACCAGTTAATTCAAGTAAATTTTTTAATTGTCTTTTATATTTTTGTGATGTTCGTTGTTTTTTTATCTATTAGATGTTCTTTTGTAAAGTTTTTCATTGTCCTAAGATTTCGATGATGATAAAAAATATAGATAAATACTAAATTAAAAAATGAGTATGCATGATGAAGATGGATTGCTTAATTGTAGGTGCCGGTCAAGCCGGATTAAGTTTAGCTGCTATCCTTGCGGCTAAGAATATTAATGTCTGCATATTAGAGCGAGAAGCGCGTATTGGTGATGTGTGGCGCAGGCGTCCTGATAATATGCTGTTATTCACTTCACGCGGTATGACTCAGCTTCACGGTTTACCATTTTCTGGAATCGAAGATGGCTATCCAGATAAAAATGAAGTTGCTGATTACCTTGAACGCTATGCTTCACATCATAACCTTGCTATACATACCCAAACTGAAGTGGTTGAGGTGAAGCATGATAAAAATGGCTATCGTGTTAAAACAAAAGACGGAAAAGTATTTCATGCGCCTTGTTTAATTAATGCAACCGGTGCTAATCAATTAGCTGATATTCCGGCGCTTGCTGAACAACTTTCTACCGATATACAGCAAATCGCAGCAGATCAATATCGGGAGCCTAAGCAAATTAAAGCGGGCAGCCGAGTCGCTATCATTGGCGATGGTGCGAGTGGCCGTCAGATTGCTAAAGATTTGGCAGCAACGACGAAGGTGACGTTATTTTGTGGTTCTTCCCGTCCTCTCTTACCTAATAGAATACTGGGCAAAGATATCTTTTGGTGGTTAAGCAAAAGTGGTCTGTTATTTGCCAATTATGACAGTTTGGTAGGGAAAATCATGCGGCGGCGTAATCCTATCCCTTGTGGCGATCTGAAAAACCATCGGTTAGCCGCTTTGGATATAAAAATAGCGAATAGATTAGTTGATATAAAAGACAATAAATTATGTGATTTGTCTGGCAATCAATATGAGGTGGATACGGTTATTTGGTGTTTGGGATATAAAGATGATACGGCATGGTTAACGCTTCCCGGCGCTGCGGATGCTAACGGATTCGTTTGTAAAAATGGTCATGCGGAAGGTGGGAAAACCCCTTATCCTGGGTTATTTATCGTTGGGCGGAAATGGTTGAGTAGCCGTGGTTCTGAACTGATGTTAGGGGCTTATAAAGACACTTGTCGCGTCGCTAAATGGGTAGAAAATTATCTGAAAGGGCATGTATCATTAAAATGAATTGTTAATACAGAATAGTGATATTTTACTCTGTATGTTTTATTTGTTGTGGATTGATGGTTTATTCTGTAGTATTGCTATGGCATTATTCTGAATTCTGTATCATTACTAAAAGTGCATAATATACTAAATGTGCTATTAGGAATAAAATGATACAGAATCTCTAACATACTGGCTTTGATAATAACGGTTATAAATATAAATTATTTATTTTAGGTAATTTATCAAAAATATTATTTATTCATGACACAGATGTTTTGCTTTGTAAAATTTAGACCTGTGAATGTTGATGATAAATTAAAATATTTTTGTTGTGCTTGTTGTATTCTGTTCTTACTGGCATGCTTTAATTCAGAGGGCCTTAATCCATATAGCGTCATACAGGTACGACTGAAATGTGCGCCATCGGAAAATCCGCTATTACAAGCTAATAAAGTTAGTGAATCTGATGAATGTATCTCATCAATAGCATGATGCAGACGTTTCCATAATAGATAACTACGGAAATTAGTGCCCATTTTTTCTCTAAATAGATGCAAGAATCGACTTTCGGATAAGTAGAGTTGATTTGATATTTCACGAGAAGATATACATTTAACCGGTAATTCAGTAATAAGAGAGGCTGCTTTCATGATTCGTTTATCCTGATAACAATGGCAATCTTCTATTTTACCTAAAAGGTTATTTAAGATGAAAATATCTGGAGAGGTTTCTGATTGTAAGCAGTGACTAAAATAGTTTGCTATCAAACCAGATGATTCTTGGTTTAAATATATTATGTCTGAACCTCTCATCTGATGTAGTAATAAATGACATAGCGGGTTGGCTAGATCTATCAGTAAATTAAAACAGAGTTGCCCTTCTGAGTGTAATTTGTGTTTAATATTAGAGGAAATAATGAATCCATGTACTTGCCTCGATTCATTTTCGGTATCAATCCTCATGAGTGAATTATGGGGTGATACACTTAATTGGATACAAGGATGATGATGCCATTCTGTTTGCATATTGTAAGAGAAAACCAGATCTTGTAGATGGAATTTATAGAATTTAATAAAATACGGTGATTTGTCTATTTTGTGTAACATGATGGTGTCCTTTATTAAATTGTTGTGTGTATTTGAATTAATTATTTTATTTAATTATTATAAATCCTTGGTGTTATTTTTTAATTAAATTATATTAACTCATTAAATAATTAATATTAGTTATTATGTCATCACAATACTATTAAATTATTATTATGAAGTTTCCTCCTCTGGTATCTATGGAAAAATAATCTCATTATTGGAAAATATTGTTATGGCATGGCGTAAAGAATTATTTTCCACTCTGTTTTTTGCTGGCGGAATATTCAATTTTTGCTGGCCAAGCTTAACAATATCTAAATTATTTAATGTTAAATAGCTATTATCTGCTTGATATAGTTAAAAGTATTTTCTTTCGTAACATAATTAATGACCAAAAATTTAATGCGGGGCCAATATTTTCATATAATTATTTTGATTGGTTATAACTTATATTAAACATATTATCATGAGAACAATATGGTTATATTTTTATGTTCTTTGTGAATTAGGCCACATAAATTATAAGTATATTGGCATAATACCAAAAATAAGTTGCATCAGGCTTGTAATGAATAAAAAGACCTGTTAACGCAGTTTGTTATAACAATCCCCAAAATGCTTTAATCAGGGGTTCATTGAGCCGTTTTCTCTGTACACATATACCCAATTCAAACGGCTCTACTAGGGAAATATTGTCTAATAAAGATATGCGATTGCGTACCGGTTCAGGGCTATTTTCTACAACGACATTGGGAATTAATGCCACTCCACAACCCAATGCAACCATAGAAACAATAGCTTCATGACCGGACACGGTAGCGTAAATCAAAGGGTTGTTAATTTTATGGCGGCGGAACCAAGATTCAATGCGCTTACGTGAAGGACCGTGTTCCGGCAAAATAAAGGGAATGTTATTCCAGTCAGGGTGCTCTTGTATGACAAGTGCACGTACAGAGCAGGGAAGGGAAGGCGCGATCAGTACCAGCGGGACTTCACCGATTTTGGTGAAGCTGACATTATCTGGAAGTTTTTCCGGCTTACCGGCGATGCCTAAATCGGCATCATTAGACTGTATCTTATTGACTGCATCTGCGGCATCACCCGTGATGAGTTTGATTTCAACCATAGGATGTTCTGCACGAAAACGGTCTAGGATCTGTGGTAAGTGACTGTAGGCCGCGGTGACTGAACAAAACAGACGTAACTCGCCGCTTAGAGATGGGCTTTGTTGATTCAGTGAGTGTTTTAGTTGCTGGTATTGTAACAATGTCTGTTGGGCGAATTGTTTAAATTGCTCGCCGGCAAAGGTCAGTTTTACGGTGCGATTATCCCGTAAAAATAATGGATGCCCCAAAATATCTTCAATCCGCTGAATCTGGCGAGATAATGTGGATGGACTGACATGCATTGCTTTTGCTGTACGGCCAAAATGACAGCTTTCAGCCAGATGTAGAAACAGTTTGAGATCGCGTATATCCATAGCCTATTCTCCTTTTCCTGTCTAATAATCTGTATTGCATAAAGTGCAATGTAGTATTGTTAATATATCAATTTAAGCAATGGCTTTCATGTCATATATTGAAAATATATAAACACCTCACAGGGTGGGGAAATCTAAAAAAACAGTCGCAGCACTTCATTGCTGAGCACAACAGGATAACGGAGTCCACTAATGGCTAATTATTTTAATACGCTGAATTTGCGTCAGCAGTTGGCGCAGTTAGGTAAATGTCGTTTTATGGCGCGGGAAGAGTTTGTTGATGAAGCAGGATATTTAAAAGGTAAAAAAGTGGTTATCGTCGGTTGCGGAGCGCAGGGGCTGAATCAGGGCTTGAATATGCGTGACTCCGGTCTGGATATCGCTTATGCCCTGCGTAAAGAGGCCATTGAAGAAAAACGTGCTTCATGGCGTAAAGCGACGGAAAGTGGTTTTCAAGTCGGCACTTATGAAGAGTTAATACCGCAGGCTGATTTGGTCATTAACCTGACGCCGGATAAGCAACACTCTTCTGTTGTTCGCGCGGTTCAACCGTTGATGAAAGAAGGCGCTGCACTGGGTTATTCTCACGGTTTAAACATTGTTGAAGTAGGTGAACAAATCCGTAAAGACATCACTGTGGTGATGGTTGCGCCTAAGTGTCCTGGTACTGAAGTGCGTGAAGAATATAAACGGGGTTTTGGTGTGCCTACTTTGATCGCAGTTCACCCGGAAAACGATCCGAAAGGTGAAGGCATGGCAATCGCTAAGGCATGGGCTGCGGCAACGGGAGCGCATCGCGCCGGTGTTCTGGAGTCTTCTTTCGTGGCTGAAGTGAAATCTGACCTGATGGGTGAGCAAACTATTCTGTGCGGTATGTTACAGGCTGGTTCATTGCTGTGTTATGACAAACTGGTGGCAGATGGCGCTGAACCAGGTTATGCAGGAAAATTGATCCAGTTTGGCTGGGAAACCATTACAGAAGCACTGAAACAAGGTGGTATTACCCTGATGATGGATCGCCTGTCTAACCCGGCAAAACTGCGAGCGTATGCGCTGTCTGAGCAGTTGAAAGAAATAATGACGCCGCTGTTCCAGAAACATATGGATGATATCATTTCTGGTGAATTTTCCTCCGGGATGATGGCTGACTGGGCCAATGATGATAAAAAGCTGTTAGGCTGGCGTGAGGAAACGGGTAACACTTCGTTTGAGAATTCACCTGAATATGATGGCAAAATCAGTGAACAGGAATACTTTGATCACGCCGTTTTAATGGTTGCTATGGTGAAAGCCGGGGTTGAACTGGCATTCGAAATTATGGTTGATACCGGTATTATTGCTGAATCTGCCTATTATGAATCTCTGCATGAATTACCCCTGATTGCGAATACTATCGCTCGTAAACGCCTGTATGAAATGAATGTCGTTATTTCTGATACCGCAGAATATGGTAACTATTTGTTCTCTCATGTTGCGGTTCCGTTGCTGAAAGAGAAGTTTATGGGTTCGCTACAGGCGGGTGATTTGGGTAAGTCCGTTGCAGACAACGGTATCGATAACGCCCAGTTACGCGATGTAAACGAGGCTATTCGTAACCACCCAGTTGAAGTTGTTGGCCGCGTATTACGTGGTTACATGACAGATATGAAACGTATTGCTGTTGGCGGTTGATTAAAGAGAAAGAGGGAGAGGTTCTCTCCCTCTAGATCGTAGACAAAACTCGTTTAAAATAACGAAATTTATTTTTTTCCATTCTGAAATATGTTCTGACCTATTTTCCCCATTAGGTTGATTTGATCGCCCACTGATGTGTGATTGTGCACCTATTGCACTGAATAGCTTCTCTCTCTCAGATGTAAAAATAACAAAGCGTCGCTAGTAGCAACGCTATCTTCTTATTTTTTTTGTTTGCTTTTGTTTTCGTTGAATTTCAATTTATTGTGATGTGAGAATTTATTATTGGATATTTTTATATAACCATAGTCGTTAGGATTATAATGATTATTTGTTTTATTTAATTCCATGCAATAATATGGAAAACTAATGATATATATTCCTATTATTAAATAATAATATCGAGAATTTATATTTGATTTTATCGATATAAATGTCAGAATTGATTTTGGATCTTTAAGGGTAAATTTATAATTTGTGTTAATTTATCATTGTGTGAAAGCGTATTTGTAATAGGAATGATATTTCCCAAAGGTCATTTGTAAAGTAGATAATTTCATCAATAGATTAATTGATGAATTAAATATAAAAGGACCTTACTATCATGGTATATACCCGTGCTCATTGA
>NZ_JAZGJN010000223.1:0-27631 GCF_038085095.1 Photorhabdus sp. P32
TTCAATGAGCACAGGTATATATACTTTACAGCGTACCTAATCCTGAACGTTTCGTCTCTTCTAACCATCAAGTATTGCCAGATTCCAGTAAACCTAATCACTACCACTTTTCATTATCAAAATCTCCAAGGCTATTAGATTATTGATAAACCGGGAACAAATCATGATAGGATAGAAATGCGGCAATAAATATCCGTTAAAAAAGGGTTAGCTGATTCGCTAGGGCATAGCGATTGTGTAAAACGTTCCCCCTGTCGTTCCTCATATAGTTGACAACGGTCAATAGGCACTACAGCGAAAAGTATCATGATAAGTTGATACGGGTCACAAAAAGCTCCCACGGTAGTCGCTCGCGACTTTGCAACGGGGCAAGTCACAAGAGTAATCTGTAAACAGCCTTGATAGTTGGATTGCCGAAGAGGTTTTTTTACTCGTTTTATAGGATAATTAATAGATTATTGATTATTTTTATATCACCAATACCAATACTCACAGGTCAACGGAGTAAAATATGTCCAGACGGCTCAGAAGAACTAAGATTGTTACTACACTTGGTCCGGCTACCGACCGCGATAATAATCTTGAAAAGATTATTGCTGCGGGTGCAAACGTAGTCCGCCTTAACTTTTCCCACGGTACCGCCGAAGATCATCTCCAGCGAGCCAACAAAGTCCGCGAGATTGCAGCCCGACTCGGGTGCCATGTCGCTATTCTTGGCGATCTTCAAGGACCTAAAATCCGTGTATCAACGTTTAAAGAGGGCAAGATTTTCCTGAATGTCGGAGATAAATTTCTGCTTGATGCCAATCTTGGTAAAGGCGAAGGTGATAAGGAGAAAGTCGGTATCGACTACAAAGGATTACCCACAGATGTTGTACCGGGCGATACTTTATTGCTGGATGATGGGCGTGTTCAACTCAAAGTATTAGAAGTTCAGGGAATGAAAGTATTCACTGAAGTCACTGTAGGCGGCCCGCTGTCCAACAATAAGGGCATCAACAAACTGGGTGGTGGATTATCCGCGGAAGCGCTAACTGAGAAAGATAAAGAAGATATTATTACGGCGGCCAGAATCGGCGTTGATTACCTTGCCATCTCTTTCCCTCGTACCGGCGAAGATCTTAATTATGCTCGCCGTTTGGCGCGAGACGCAGGCTGTGAAACACAGATCGTGGCAAAAGTTGAACGCGCAGAAGCCGTTAGCAGTGATAAAACCATTGATGAAATCATTCTGGCTTCCGATGTCGTCATGGTTGCTCGTGGTGACCTTGGCGTAGAAATCGGCGATCCAGAGTTGGTTGGCGTTCAGAAAAAATTAATTCGCCGTGCCCGTCAACTGAATCGTGTAGTTATTACCGCGACTCAGATGATGGAGTCAATGATCACCAACCCAATGCCTACCCGCGCAGAAGTGATGGATGTGGCAAATGCCGTTCTTGATGGCACTGACGCCGTGATGCTTTCCGCTGAAACCGCAGCAGGCCAATACCCTGCCGAAACGGTTGCCGCAATGGCGCGAGTCTGTCTCGGAGCAGAAAAAATGCCAGGCCTTAACGTATCAAAACATCGGCTAGACACAACTTTTGACAGTATCGAAGAAGCCATTGCGATGTCTACCATGTACGCGGCAAACCACCTAAATGGGGTTAAAGCCATTATTGCAATGACCGAATCAGGCCGCACCACTCGTATCATGTCTCGCATCAGTTCTGGTCTTCCCATATTCTCCATGTCCCGTCATGAGAAAACGCTAAACCAAACAGCACTTTACCGGGGCGTTACACCGGTTTATTGCAGCAGTCATACTGATGGTATAACAGCAGCCAATGAAGCGGTTAACCGTCTACGTGATAAAGGTTATCTGGTTTCCGGCGACCTTGTTCTGGTTACGCAGGGTGATCAGATGGGGACAATTGGCAGTACTAACACCTGCCGTATTCTTGAAGTGGAATAAAGCGTTACAACACTTTAGCGCCAAATTTTCGACAATTTAGATAAATAAGAAGACTGGCGCGTTTCACTTACCAACAACGACCCGACGGTAAAAATAAATTCTTACCGTCTCTATTTCACTCAACTAATTGATTAATAATAATATCACAAGGGTTGAATAAAATGATTAGCATGATAAATATCTATAAATCATATAAAAACCAAATTTATCCAAACTTCACCCCCCTAATATGCCCAATATTAGGGGGACGATAAAAACTTTCAAACCGTGATAATGACTTTATATCTTTGCGACGAAAATCACAGGTCTTCTCTCCCATATGGCCCAATATCACCCGCTTTTCGAGTCTTAAGTAATTTAAGTATCCAGGTATATTGTTCCGGGTTCGGTCGTACCAATTGCTCCAATTCTTCATTCATTCGGCGAGCAATAAAAGCGTCATCTTTTCCATCAATATCATTCATTGGTGGACGAATATAAATATCAAGTTGATGGGTACGATAATTATAAACCGGAAACAACGGCACAATATCGGCACGACAAACCTTCATCAATCGCCCAATAGCCGGCAATGTCGCTTTATAAGTTGCGAAAAAATCAACAAACTCACTGTGTTCCTCACCATGATCTTGATCAGGCAGATAATATCCCCAGAAACCCTGGCGAATAGTAGCAATAAACGGTTTAATTCCAGCGTCACGGGAATGTAAACGACCACCAAAGTGACAGCGAGCTTTATTCCACAGATAATCTGATACCGGGTTGCTCTGGTGATGGAACATGGCTGATATTTTCTGTCCACCCACAGACAGTAACATGGCAGGAACATCCACCGCCCAACCATGAGGCACCATGAAAATAACGTTCTTTCCCTGCTCTTTCAGTTGAAGAATAATCTCTTCACCATGCCACTGCGTCCGGCCTAAAGTTGATTTTGCGCCACGTAAACAAAGTTCAGCCAACATGACAAAAGGTTGAGGTGCGGTAGAAAACATCTCATCAATCAATGCCTCGCGCTGTCGCTCCGTCAGTTCCGGCATACAGTAACATAAATTTATTCTTGCTCTGCGACGCGCCCCTTTCGCCAACTTGCCCGCCAACCGACCTATTTTAGCCAACAGAGGATCACGCGCTTTAACCGGCAAGTAAGCCAGCCCAGCCAACACACCAACGCCTAGCCATAATCCCCAGTAGCGAGGATGCAGGTAGGATTTATGAAATGTCGGCACATAACCCACTTTACTGTCTGTATCTGTTTCTTTATACATGAGCTAACTCTTTTAAAACCAAAAGATCATTGTTCATTTCACATGTACAGGGGGTTATATCAACGATATCAACACACCTTTTTCTGAACATAAATAAAACGACAGCGGATGATAGCAATCATCCGCTTTAAAGTCTGTTATTAATGAACAATTACACTCAATCTAACAGAAGCTGAGACGTTACCTCTTTTACCGTTGCCAAGAATTCCGTGCGTTCTTTACCACTTAAACCACCAGAACGCGGCAATTTCGCCGTTAATGGGTTTACCGCCTGCTGATTGATCCAGAATTCATAATGCAAATGCGGGCCCGTAGAACGACCGGTGCTACCGGACAACGCAATACGATCGCCCCGTTTTATCTTCTGCCCTGGTTTCACCAACAGCTTTCTCAAGTGCATATAACGCGTGGTATATTGGCGGCCATGACGAATGGCGATAAAGTTACCTGCTGCTCCGTTATATTTGGAGACAATCACCTCACCGTCACCCACCGCCAAAACAGGCGTTCCCACCGGCATAGCAAAATCCACCCCTTTGTGTGGCGCAACCCGACCGGTGACTGGATTCACACGCCGAGGATTAAATTGGGAAGATACCCGAAATTGCTTGGTAGTTGGAAAACGCAAAAATCCGCGCTCCAGACCGGAACCTTGACGATCATAAAAACGCCCATCTTCCGCCCGGATAGCATAATAATCTTTACCACCACTATTTAGGCGAACACCAAGTAATTGGCTCTGTTCACTGTGACCATCCAACATTTCACGAGACAGTAATACAGAGAAACGATCGCCTTCATGTAATTTACGCAAATCAATTTGCCATTGCAGCGCCTTGGTGACTTCACGTGCTTCACTACTGGTTAAGCCGGCATTTAAGGCACTGCTGGTAAAGTTACTATCAACAACGCCAACGACGACGCTGTTCTTCCACTCCCCTTTCTGAAACTCTTTGGTTTCTTTAAACAAATCGCCTTCACGGGTATAAATGCGCGTTTCACGGCGGGAAACACCCCAAGTCAGCGTTTGCAAGTCACCCGCTTCATTTACTGTCCATGACAATGGCTGACCAATGTTCAGCCCCCGTAACGCTTTATGCTGACTCGCGAGTAACGCCACATCAGAAGAGTCGATGCCAAATTGGGTCAGAATATTACTGAGAGTGTCACCGTCGGAGACAATATATTCATGCGGAGTTTGAACCGTAACCTCTGAGGTCGTCTCTTCATCAGGAATACCCTCATCCGGTAGCTGCTCACTGCTATCTGCAATAATCTCATCACTGTCTACGGGAGAATTGATGGCAATGCTGCCGACTGTTGTTTCTTCTTGTTGTTCATGATGATAAGCAATAGGTTGCCACATAGTGACAACCAATGTTGCTACAGTCAGCGAACCCAACATAATTTTATGCGGTCGCGGTAACTCCTTATACACCAGAACGATAGTTTTAACTATCTGTTGCACTCATTGAATTCCTTATTACTCTAATTCAGGCAACCCATGTACTGTTCCGACAACTGAGTTATAAATTTCATATAGCTGTCTTTATCCAATACGATGCGGCTTCCTAACGGGTCCAAGGCGCCCATACGCACTCCCGTATCCTTAGCCACAGCATTAATAACGGTCGGCCTGAATTGTGGCTCAGCAAAAATACAAATTGCTTTCTGCTCAACCAATTGTGTTCGTATATGATGTAATTTTTGTGCGCCAGGTTGTATTTCAGGATTAATCGTAAAATGCCCTAATGGAGTCAGGCCATAATGTCGCTCAAAATAGCCATAAGCATCGTGAAAAACGAAATACCCCTTACCACGTACCAGCTTAAGAATATTAGCAATATTTTTGTCAGTTTGCGCAAGTTGGACATTGAATTTACGTAGGTTTACGTCCAGTGCCGTTTTTTTATGCGGATAGCGCGCCAATAATTGGTCATGAATCCCCTGTGCAACCTGTTTTGCTATTTCTGGTGATAACCAGATGTGCATATTATATTCACCATGAGAATGATGTTCATGACCTTCTTCATGTTTATGCTGATCCGGTTCGGATAAATCTTCATCATTTCTCAGCAATAATGGCTTAATCGTTGGCAATTGTGCTAAAACTAGCTGTTTATTTTGTGAAACTTTGGCTAACGGTTTAGACAAAAAGATTTCCATCTCAGGTCCAACCCATACAACTAAATCTGCCTGGTTAATTCTCTTAAGATCGGACGGTTTCAACGCATAATCATGCGGCGATGCCCCATCAGGTAACAGTACCTGCGTATTAGTTACACCATCAGTTATTGCCGCCGCAATAAAACCTAACGGACGAATTGATGTCACAACATCAGCATTAGCCGATTGTATCGTTCCTGACATGAAAACAGCAGTAATCGCGACCTTACAGAGAAACTTGCGCGCTAGTTTATATGATTTGTGTAACATAATGTAAATATCTCGTGGACAGAAACAAGAATTGTTATATTATAACATATCAATGTTCACGCAAGATATATTTAGCATGCCAACACTCATCACTTTAAAAAATGTTGCTGTTACCTTCGACAATCGTCAGGTATTAAACAATATCTCTCTTCGTTTACAACGAAGGAATATTCTGACTTTGCTAGGTCCCAATGGTGCCGGTAAATCAACTTTAGTTCGTGTTGTTTTGGGGCTTGTCGAACCATCATCCGGCACAATTGAACATACCGCTGGATTGAGAATCGGCTATGTTCCACAGAAGTTGCATCTTGATCCTACTCTGCCATTAACAGTCAAACGCTTTATGATGCTAAAACCCGGCGTAAAATCTGCCGATATATTGCCAGCGCTTGAGCGGGTGAATGCAGCTCATCTGTTGCAGCAACCCATGCAAAAATTATCCGGCGGAGAAAACCAACGGGTTTTATTAGCCAGAGCGCTATTAAATCATCCGCAACTATTAGTCCTTGATGAACCAACACAAGGGGTCGATATTAATGGTCAATTAGCACTTTATGATCTAATCAATCAAATTAGAACCGAATTACATTGTGCTGTATTGATGGTATCCCATGATTTACATCTGGTCATGGCGAAAACAGACGAAGTTTTATGTCTTAATCAACATATTTGCTGCTCCGGCACACCTGAAGTTGTTTCAACTCATCCTGAATTTATCGCTATGTTTGGTCATCATGGCGCTGAACAATTAGCAATATATCACCATCAACACGATCACCACCATGATCTGAAAGGGAAAATTGTCTTGGAAAATAACAGGGAATGCCGCTCATGATTGAATTATTATTCCCCGGTTGGTTGGCTGGCGTGTTATTGTCTATTGCTGCCGGGCCATTAGGTTCATTTGTTGTCTGGCGCAGAATGTCCTATTTTGGCGATACTCTGGCTCATGCTTCATTACTGGGCGTTGCTTTCGGATTATTGCTAAATATTAGCCCTTTTTACGCGATTATCGCTGTCACTTTGATACTAGCGATTATGCTGGTTTGGCTGGAGAAACGCCCTCAACTGGCAATCGATACTTTATTGGGGATTATGGCTCACAGCGCACTATCATTAGGGCTGGTCGTTGTCAGTTTAATGTCTAATGTGCGCGTTGATTTGATGGCTTATCTGTTTGGTGATTTGTTGTCAGTCACCTATGAAGATATTTGGTTGATTGCCATCGGTGTCGCCATTGTCACCACACTTCTGTTCTGGCAATGGAACGCTCTGCTCTCTATCACTGTCAGTCAGGAAATGGCTTTTGTGGATGGCATCAAAATACAGCGGTTAAGGGTACTGTTAATGCTGGTAACAGCGTTGACAATCGGCTTGGCAATGAAGTTTGTCGGCGCACTGATTATCACCTCCCTGCTCATTATCCCGGCAGCCACTGCTCGCCGTTTCGCCCGTACACCGGAGCAAATGGCCGGTATTGCTATTGCGGTTGGTATGCTTGCCGTTACCGGCGGATTAGCATTCTCCGCCATTTACGACACACCAGCAGGGCCCTCTGTCGTGCTATGTGCTGCGGTGATGTTTATTATCAGCCTGCTCAGTAAAGCAAAAAATTGATCCTCTGAGTGGGTACAACCCAGTTATCAGAAGAACGGGATAGGTTTCCCTTGTGATAGGTTCCCCTTGTAAGAGTACCCATCCCGATTTTTCAGGCAATTAAACAGCTCATTCCTGATCTCTGACTATGCCAAAATGACGATAAGCATGTTCGGTGGCAATTCGTCCACGGGAAGTACGTTGAATAAAACCCTGTTGGATTAGAAAGGGTTCCAGCACATCCTCAATCGTTTCCCGCTCTTCACCAATGGCAGCGGCAAGGTTATCTACCCCAACCGGCCCGCCCATAAATTTATCAATAATAGCAACCAGTAATTTACGATCCAGATAATCAAAACCGGCAGCATCTACGCTCAACATATCCAACGCTCTGGTAGCAATATCGCCATCAATCGCGCCATTCCCCTTCACTTGAGCAAAATCACGTACCCGGCGTAGTAAACGGTTCGTAATCCTCGGCGTTCCACGAGAACGCATGGCGACCTGCCGGGCGCCATCGTCAGTGATCTCCACCCCCATAAAACGGGCGCTGCGGGAGACAATACTTTGCAAATCGTCCACATTATAAAATTCAAGGCGCTGCACGATACCGAACCGATCACGCAGCGGAGAAGTCAAAGAGCCTGCACGAGTGGTAGCCCCAATCAGGGTAAAAGGAGGCAAATCAATTTTGATCGAACGGGCTGCCGGCCCCTCGCCAATCATAATATCCAGTTGATAATCTTCCATTGCTGGGTAGAGAATTTCTTCCACCACCGGCGACAAGCGGTGAATTTCATCGATAAACAACACATCATGCGGTTCAAGATTGGTCAACATTGCCGCCAGATCGCCCGCCTTTTCTAAAACCGGGCCAGAAGTTGTGCGAAGATTGACCCCCATCTCATTGGCAACAATATTCGCCAGCGTTGTTTTCCCCAATCCCGGCGGACCAAAAATCAGCAGATGGTCAAGGGCATCACCACGCTGTCTGGCTGCCTGAATAAAAATCTCCATCTGCTCACAGACTTGCGGCTGCCCAACATATTCAGATAACAATTTAGGTCTGATTGCGCGGTCAATCGCTTCATCGTCTTGCAAAACTTCCGCAGAAACCAGACGGTCAGCTTCAATCATGGCTTACCCCTGTAACTTAAAGAGCGGCGCGAAGTGCTTCGCGGATAAGTGTTTCACAATCAGCGCCCGGTTTAGCGACTTTACTTACCATGCGGCTAGCCTCTTGTGGCTTGTAACCCAAAGAGACTAATGCCGCAGCGGCTTCTGCTTCGCTATCAGCGTCAGAAGTTGTCTGTTTGGCCGTTGCCGGTAAATTAATATCACTGCTCTGATTGAAGAGATCGCCATTAAGCCCTTTAAAGCGATCTTTCATTTCAACCACCAGCCGTTCAGCGGTTTTCTTACCCACACCCGGTAGTTTAATCAAAGAAGCGATCGCCTCTTGTTCAATAGCAGAAACAAATTGCTGCGCAGACATGCCCGAAAGAATAGCCAACGCCAATTTAGGCCCTACGCCATTCACTTTAATTAATTCACGGAATAGCGCCCGCTCCTGCTTATCATTAAAACCATAAAGTAATTGCGCATCTTCACGCACAACAAAGTGAGTAAACAGAACAGCTTCCTGTCCGGCATCAGGCAATTCATAAAAACAGGTCATTGGCATATGGACTTCATAACCAACGCCATTTGTTTCCAGTAAAACCAAGGGTGGTTGTTTTTCCAACACAATTCCTCTGAGACGCCCTATCACTCGTTTACCCCCTAAAAATAAAACTGATTGTTCTACTTATGGTTATAACATAAAAAAAGCTGGATGCATATCCAGCCGTTATCTTAAACGTCCACGCGCCAAGATTAATCTGGGATCGCCAACCCGCAAAAGATTCTGATTAAAGTGACAATGGGTTATCGCAATCGCCAATGCATCCGCCGCATCCGATTGCGGGTTAGCAGACAATTTCAGCACCGAGCGTACCATGTGCTGAACCTGACTTTTTTCAGCCGCCCCGGTTCCGACAACCGTTTGTTTCACCTGCCGAGCAGCATATTCAAAAACCGGTACAGATTGATTAACGGCGGCAAGAATCGCCACTCCCCGCGCTTGCCCTAATTTCAGCGCTGAATCGGCGTTTTTTGCCATAAATACCTGCTCGATAGCAAAAGCATCTGGTTGAAATTGCGTAATAATTTCAAGGATACCCGCATATATACGCTGTAATCGGTTAGGCAAATCATCAACTTTTGTTCGGATACAGCCACTACCAAGGTAGCTCAAATGACGCCCCTGCTGACGGATCACACCATAGCCAGTGACGCGGGAACCTGGGTCGATACCTAAGATAATCGCCATATTCTGTCTATTCGCCTTTGATTATCACCTTTAGTAAAGGAGATAAAAACGTTAGAGAAAGTGTCCTGTACCGCAGCACAGCCCACTTTCTCTACGCTGTATAATCCAATTAAAATTACAGCAAAGCAGCAACTTCATCAGAGATTTCACCGTTATGGTAAACCTCTTGTACATCGTCTGAATCTTCCAACATATCAATCAAGCGCAATAACTTAGGTGCGGTTTCCGCATCCAATTCCGCTTTAGTGGAAGGGATCATCGAAACTTCTGCTGATTCAGCCACAAAACCCGCTGCATCTAATGCATCTTTCACGTCACCAAAGGTTTCTGGTGTAGTGTAAACATCCATCGCGCCATCATCATAGATTTCTACATCATCAGCACCGGCTTCCAACGCCGCTTCCATAACCGCATCTTCATCCAATCCTGGCGCGTAAGAAATCACCCCTTTCTTGGTGAATAAATAAGCAACCGAGCCATCAGTGCCCAGATTACCACCGGTTTTAGTGAAAGCATGACGAACGTCAGAAACAGTACGATTACGGTTGTCGCTCAAGCACTCAACCATCACCGCCGTTCCCCCTGGACCATAACCTTCATAAATGATGGTTTCCATGTTATCCGCGTCATCGTTGCCGACACCACGGGCGATAGCACGGTTCAAAGTATCGCGGGTCATGTTGTTGGACAGTGCCTTATCAATCGCGGCACGCAGACGTGGGTTAGATGCCGGATCTCCACCACCCAGACGGGCTGCCGTCACCAGCTCCCGGATAATTTTGGTGAAAATCTTACCGCGTTTCGCATCCTGCGCAGCTTTGCGGTGCTTGGTGTTGGCCCATTTACTATGACCTGCCATAAGGTTCTCCGATAAAACGTCTAATAAACTTATTCAATAACAAACTCTTCAATCGCCTGCTGATTGCTCCACGACTTAGTGAGCTCGACTGCTTTATCCGCATCCAGCCACTGGTAAGCCTGATGTTCAGTCAACAGGCATTCTCGCTCTTCAGGCAATGCCAGACAGAACCAGTACTCTTTATTACGGGTGACTCCTGGAGCATAGCGATGGCGCAAGTGGGTAAAAATCTCAAAATAGAGAGAACGTCGGCAATCTATCAATTCAAGATTTTCACCTATGATATCAATACCAACTTCTTCTTGCACTTCGCGCAATGCTGTCTCACGCGGCGTTTCGTCTCCATCAAGGCTGCCAGTCACCGACTGCCAAAAGCCAGGATCGTCCCGCCGCTGTAACATCAGCACCCGCCGGCTGGAAAACGCATAAATAACCACCAGCACAGACTCAGGGCGCTTATAAACCATTATTCACTCTCTTTTCTAGCAACAACAGAGATTGATAACTCTTCAAGTGCCGACGGATTGGCATAACTTGGCGCTTCCGTCATTAAACAAGCGGCCGCGGTGGTTTTAGGGAATGCGATAACATCACGGATGTTATCCGTCCCTGTCAGCAACATCACCAGACGGTCAAGACCAAATGCCAAACCTGCATGGGGCGGCGTACCAAATTTCAACGCATCCAGCAAGAAGCCAAATTTCTCCTGCTGTTCCTGCTCATTAATACCCAGAATACGGAACACCGCCTGTTGCATTTCGTTACGATGAATACGCACTGAGCCGCCACCTACTTCGTAGCCGTTAATCACCATATCGTAAGCATTGGCAATGGCCGAAACCGGATTTTGCTCCAACTCCTCCGCTGACATATTACACGGTGAAGTAAATGGATGGTGCATGGCGGTCAAGCCGCCTTCCCCATCATCTTCGAACATTGGGAAGTCGATAACCCACAGTGGCCGCCAGCTATCTAATTTTGTCAGGTTCAGATCGCGCCCTAATTTCAGACGCAGCGCTCCCAAGGCATCAGTGACCACTTTTACACTGCCAGCGCCGAAGAACAAAATATCGCCATCCTGTGCATCAGTACGAGAAAGCAGGCTTTCAATCACCTCTGCATTCAGGAATTTGGCTATCGGGCTTTGAACCCCTTCCAGACCGGCAGCACGTGCATTGACTTTTATCCACGCCAGCCCTTTTGCGCCATAAATCCCAACGAATTTGCCATATTCATCAATCTGCTTACGGCTAAGTTCAGCACCACCGGGTACCCGAATTACGGCTACGCGGCCTTTACTGTCATTCGCCGGTTCAGCAAAAACACTAAATTCCACATCTTTAACCAGATCAGCAACATCAACCAACTCCAATGGGTTACGCAGATCAGGTTTATCAGAACCGAAACGACGCATCACTTCAGCAAACGTCATCACCGGGAAATGCCCCAGGTCAACACCTTCAATTTCAAGCCATAATTCGCGGATCATCATTTCCATCATTTCCCTTACCTGCTCGGCAGTCATAAAGGAAGTTTCCACGTCGATCTGGGTGAATTCCGGCTGGCGATCCGCACGCAAGTCTTCATCACGGAAGCATTTAACAATTTGATAATAACGGTCAAAACCGGACATCATCAGCAATTGTTTAAATAACTGCGGGGATTGAGGCAAGGCATAAAATTTGCCTTTATGAACACGACTTGGCACCAAATAATCACGGGCGCCTTCGGGTGTTGCCTTAGTCAACATTGGCGTTTCAATATCCAGGAAACCCTGATTATCCATGAAACGGCGAACAAAACTGGTGATTTTAGCGCGTGCCTTTAGGCGATTTGCCATTTCAGGCCGACGCAGATCAATATAGCGATATTTCAGACGCTGCTCTTCACTGTTCGTCTGGTTACTATCCAAAGGCAGAGGTTCGGAACGGTTGATGATATTTAAACTTTCCGCAAAAACCTCTATTTCACCGGTAGCCATATCTTTGTTGATTTGGCTGTCAGGACGGGCGCGTACAGTACCGGTGATTTGAATACAGAATTCATTACGCAGTTCAGCAGCCAGAGAAAATGCGGCTTGCTGATCCGGGTCAAAAAATACCTGAACTATCCCTTCACGATCACGCATATCAATAAAAATCAAGCCGCCCAGATCGCGGCGGCGGTTTACCCAACCACAAAGAGTCACCTTCTGGCCTTCATGGGTCAGATTCAACTGCCCACAATAATCAGTACGCATACAATATCCTTTTACTCGGCTGTTGTGCTGTTGCTGCGGAAAAAAGGTCGTCATTATAATAGAAATTCTACTCAGAGATAAGGGCAGGCAATATCCCGATGCTATACCATTGCTTGATGTCTGATAATCAGGCAATTTGTTTTCAATTCCCATCTATTTATAGCGACAGTTTTATTTTTGCGGTTTATCATAACTTAATTGGCCAATTTCGGTTAGGCAATGGAGTTAAAAATGGTTAGCTCGCTTTATGTTGTGTTGGGCGCACTATTATTGATTAAGCTGTCTTTTGATGTGGTTAAGTTAAGGACGCAATATCGTGTCTCATATGGAGATGGTGGTTTTTACGAACTACAAACAGCGATCCGCATCCACGGTAATGCTGTGGAATATATTCCCATCTCTATGTTATTGCTGGTCATGATGGAGATGAACGGCTCAAATGTCTGGATGATACATGTCTGTGGTTTGATTCTGCTCACCGGCAGAATCTTGCATTATTATGGCCTGCACCACCGTGAGCTCCGCCGGCGACGTTCAGGCATGGTAGCGACTTATCTTTCAATTATATTAATGGTGATGACGAATATTTACTACTTGCCTTGGGAACAGATATTTTCTCTCTACTAACGAAGCGAATAGCACTGGCGCTAAAATAACAGGCAGCAAACCTTGCTGCCTGTTATTCTAACCATAGCTGTTTCCCATGTAAGGAAGACTTTCCAACGTTGATATGCAAAGCGAGCAAGTGTTGTTTTTTTACCTCTCATTGGCGAGAGTATAAACCGCATCTCCGGCCCGTTTACCAATAGCAATTACCAGCAAGATAATCTTATTGTCATTCACTTCATAAAATAAGCGGTAGCCAGAAGACCTCAATTTAATTTTGTATCGGTTCGCTCGCCCACTTAATCTTGCTGACGGCACATGAGGGTTTTCTAAGCGTTCAGCCAATTTTTTCTTTAGCGGCTCCTTAATTGGATGACCTAACCTCTTCCACTCTTTTAAGGCCCGCTTTTCAAATTGCAGACTATAGATCATCTAGGTTCACACTAACAAATTCAGCATTTTCTAAACGTTCATCTGCAATTTTGTTTAGTGCAGCATCCTCTGCTAACTCCTGATAGTAGGAGAATAATTCAGGAGGCACACAATAAAACGCAGGTTCATTCCGATTCAGGATTGCAACCGCCTCACCTTCCCCCTGCAAATATGTCCCCATTGGATTACGTTTCAAATCGGTAATACTTGCCGCTAAGTTTGTTAAGATTTGATATGCCATACGCCACCTCACTCTTTTACGTAAGCAAACAATAGGTCATTTAAAAGCGCTTTTCAATGTATCTTTACTTGTTTATATAAAACCCAAAGCTCCCCTAACGCTGATTGACTCATGAAATCAAGGATTGATCGCGCCATGATATGATTTTTGTGCAACACCCAAATTTCTCAAATACTTCCATTATTCACTACTTTTAAACACAAAGAAAATTGGTTCAAGGTCAAGCTTTACATCTGTTAGAATGCCACCTTCTATTTTTTCTGATAATTAATGCTGTTATGTCAAATCAAGATCCTCACCATCAAAGGGATAGCCTGTTTGCCACGCCCATTGCCAATCTGGGAGACTGGCATTTCGATGAACGGGTAGCCGAAGTTTTCCCTGATATGATCCAACGCTCCGTGCCAGGTTATTCAAATATTGTTTCTATGATTGGTATGCTGGCCGGTCGTTTCGTGACATCAAACAGTCAAATTTATGACCTGGGTTGTTCTCTGGGCGCATCAACCCTAGCAATGCGCCGCAATATTGCCGCTGAAAACTGCAAAATTATCGCCGTTGATAATTCCCCGGCAATGGTAGAACGCTGTCGTCGCCATATTAACGCTTTCCGGGCGCAAACACCGGTTGAAGTCATTGAAGCCGATATTCTTGATATCGATATTCAACACGCTTCGATGGTCGTACTGAATTTCACTTTACAATTCCTCAACCCGCAAGATAGACAAGGTTTACTAAACCGGATTTATCAAGGATTGCGTCCCGGCGGCGTTTTAGTTTTATCAGAGAAATTCAGCTTTGAAGATCAACAAATTGGTGAGTTGCTGTTTAATATGCACCACGATTTTAAGCGTGCTAATGGATATAGCGAACTGGAAATCAGCCAGAAACGCAGCATGCTTGAAAATGTGATGTTGACCGATTCTGTGGAAGCACATAAATCTCGTCTCCATCAATCCGGTTTTAACCATGTTGAAGTCTGGTTCCAGTGTTTCAACTTTGGTTCGCTCCTCGCGATAAAAGGAGCCGATAAATGATCGATTTCGGCAATTTTTATCAACTTATTGCAAACAATAACCTCCAGCATTGGCTTAATTGCCTTCCTGCTCAACTGCATGAATGGCAAAAAGCGGCCCTGCACGGCAGTTTTAAATCATGGGTAAAAACCCTGGAAAACCTACCCGTAATTTCACCAACCCAATTAAACTTGAAAAATGGCGTGATCGCAGAACGAAATCCTGCCCTATCCGCAGGTGAAAAAGTTTGCATTACCAATATATTGCAGGTATTCATGCCGTGGCGTAAAGGCCCATTCTCTCTTTATGGTGTCAATATTGATACTGAATGGCGTTCAGACTGGAAATGGGATCGGGTATTGCCTCATATTTCCCCACTAGCCGGCCGGACAATTCTTGATGTTGGTTGCGGCAGCGGCTATCACTTGTGGCGGATGGTAGGTGAAGGGGCTGAACTTGCCGTTGGTATCGATCCAACTCAACTCTTCCTCTGCCAATTTGAAGCTGTCAGAAAGTTACTTGGCAATGATCAACGCGCCCATCTTTTGCCTCTGGGAATTGAACAATTACCGGCACTGGCCGCCTTCGATACGGTCTTTTCGATGGGAGTCCTCTATCACCGCCGCTCTCCTCTTGACCATCTCTGGCAATTGAAAAACCAACTGGTGTCCGATGGTGAACTAGTCTTGGAAAGTCTGGTTGTTGAAGGGGATGAACATACCTGTTTAATCCCTGGTGAACGTTATGCTCAAATGCGCAATGTCTACTTCATTCCTTCGGCAAAAATGCTGAAAATCTGGCTAGAGAAGTGCGGTTTTGTCGATGTGAAAATTGCCGATCAAGCGGTAACAACCACAGAAGAACAACGTCGTACAACCTGGATGAAAACTGAATCGTTATCTGATTTTCTTGATCCTACTGATAGCAGTAAGACCATTGAGGGTTATCCCGCCCCTCTGCGGGCGGTACTTATCGCCCGTAAGCCCTGATTTTGCAAACTGGCCCAACTCTGGGCCAGTTCATAATATACCCTATGGATTTCAAGATGCATCGCGACGGCAAGGGAGCGAATCCCCGGGAGCATAGCGAACTATGTGACCGGGGTGAGTGAGTACAGCCAACAAAGAGGCAACTTGAAAGATAACGGGTATAGATTTTATTCAAACAAAGTCAGACTCAGCATCCCTTTCATTACCTCTACCACACCACCATCAACACAATAATGTGAAAACTCATCCACTTCATTGTCCGCGCTCATCGTCACTCCCGCTTTACGGTAGGTCATGGTAGAAGGCATAATCCGGCTTGCCGAACTGTGAACTTCCGTTAATCCGATATCGATAAATTTATGAATATTACTCATACGAACACCCGCACCGGCCATAATAATTGGCCCCTGACTGGCTTGATGCAGTTCTTTCAATAAGGGCAGTCCCAATTCAGCATTCTGTTGCTGGCCGGAAGTCAAAATTCGTTTAACACCAAGTTGGGTGAGTTGATCCAGAGCCACATAAGGATTGAAACACATATCAAATGCACGGTGAAAAGTGACGGCCATATCGCCAGACAGCGCCATCAATTGTTGCATACGGGGCAAATCAATATGCCCTTCTTCATCTAACACACCAAAAACGACGCCCATAAATCCCATATCACGGATCTGAGCAACATCATTTTTCATCACCTCAAAATCTGAGTGACCGTAGCAAAAATCACCACCTCTTGGACGTACAATGGGATGTACAGGAATAGTTAATTGCTCAATAGCCTGCTTCAATGTACCAAAACTCGGTGTTAATCCCCCTTCCGCCGGACTGGCGCAGAGCTCTATTCGGTCAGCACCCGCCTGTTGTGCGATTAATGCGCAACCTACGCTAAAACAACAAATTTCTAACTTTGTCATCAGAAGTTCCTTGGACACCCAGTCATTAACGAGCAATCAATGAATCTAAGCGATTCAGTAATTCAACTCACTAACTATGACACCTAATTATTGCCGATGATTTGTAGGAAATCACAAGGTCAGAACTTTTATCTGGATCACAAAGACGAAAAAGTCAATTTTGCTGACTAGTGCTCATTTTTAACAATTTCACGCAATGTAAGTGGGTGAAACTTGACGGTGATCTCACTATCTGTGATAGCTAAGGCCGGGTTAGACAACTGCTTTTTTCCCTTTTAAACTGACTCAGTTTAACTATCCCCAACTTGGGTGTATATTATACTCAAGTTGGGGACAGATGGATAAGTGATGGAAGCTGTTTTTATTGAACTACCACCTTTTGAACGTTATCGTCATAACTACCTGAGCGATGAGGAGTTTCGAACCTTCCAAAATATGCTGCTGAAAAATCCAACAGCAGGGGACGTAATCCAACATACTGGCGGATTACGTAAAGTACGTTTTACCGATTCCCGAAGGAAAAAGGGAAAACGGGGCGGTATTCGAGTGATTTACTATTGGTGGATATCTAAATCGCAATTCATGCTTTTCACTATCTACGATAAAGATGAAATGTCAGACTTAACTAAAGAACAATGCGAATCCTTGCGTAAGATGTTAGAAATGAGAAAAAAAGGAGCATAAATGAACCGTGATCTATTTGCAGAACTCAATGAAGGAATGAAAGCTTGGGAAGAAGCTAATGAAGGCAAACTCACATTGAAAACTCATAAGAGGAGGTTAAAAAATGATATCTCCATCAATCCGGATGAGTTGAAATCCATCCGGAGTAAACTGAATATTTCTCAGGCTGTTTTTGCCCAGTACCTGCATACTGGTGAGACGACCTACCAGAACTGGGAGCAGGGACGAGCTAAACCGAATAAACAAGCTGTGTTACTGATTAAAATGGTGGATCGCCACCCGCAGGCACTAGAATTTCTTGCCAGCCTCACATAACGATATCACTTTAATTCATGTAATCAGGCATTCACTTTTAACAATTTCACGCAATGTAAATGGGTGAAACTTGACGGTGATCTCACTATCTGTGATAGCTAAGGTGGGATTAGGCAACCGCTCCTGTTCCCCTTTCGGTTGACTCTCTTTGGCAGCAAAACCTGCCGGCAAAGGTTGCGGCAATAATGCTTTTGCTGCTGTTGATAAAATCTCAGGCGCCACGGGCAGCACTAGCTCCACATGTTCCCATCCCTGATGCAAGTAAGTTTTCTTGCCAGGATAGGGCAATTCTACACAATCAATTTGCCAATTAAGCACCGCGATTGGGTGTTCTAAATCAAACAAGCAGATTGGACGTCCATTAATGAGACTTTCTGACATCAAACTACCACATTGCGAAAAACCTTTACGCCAGCGCTCGGCTACAGATATATCGTGGCAACGTAAGGAGATATGATCGGCTTGATATTGCTCAACATTCAAATTAAGCCGCTGTTTGAACCGCGCCAATTTTTGCTCAAATATTGCCAGATCAGCCACTAAATCCTGTAATTCAACAATAGAAGAAAAATGTGTCATATTATCCCAGTTAAGATGCTATAGATTGGTCACTTCCCTTGGCCCCAAACAGCCTAAGAGTTTTAATGGCTTGCCGCCGTTTCAAACCTCGAATGATACTCTCGATTTGTAATAATTGAAAATTTGATGGCGCCAACACAACCACTCTTTCAATAACCTCCATGAATTCACGAGATGGCGCACGTTCACCGTTAATGAGCTCATTCATTTGTGTCATACTTTCAGTCAACCTAGCAAACAATTTACTATCCATTTTTACCACTCTCATTTAAATCTCTCAGGATTTTCTTCTCTGATTCACTCAGATCGTCCTGCATACCTTTTTTATAAATCAACAACAATCTGATGTGTGAAACGTCCATTTTGTAGTAATAAGTAACTACTCCATGCAAGAAATATTATCTATCAATAATTTATTGTAACCATCTTACACAATTTCCGCGCGGAATGAGAATTAATGGCAATTCTGGTTTTCTAACATAATTAGATTAGAAAATTAAAAATAGAATCATTCTCTTTTATTCTAATGATTCATTAGAATCATTTAAAGCCAAAAATAACCATAAATTTATCATTCCAACATTAAATTAATATTCCATAAAAAAATAAAAATAAAAAAGCAATTATTATATTAAATAAATCATCGATATAAAATTATTATTGTCATTAAATCAGGTCACAATCTATGATATTTATCGTTGTTTCTACTGTCAGAAAAATATAAATTTCATTTCAGTTAAACATCTTTAACAAAACTATTTTTATAAAACATAATTTCAGAGGTAATAGTATGTATAATTGGTCAGGAAGTGTTCCAGCTAATGCTTCAAACGGTAAACCCACAGGACTTATTCTCAAACAAGGAGATACAATCTCTATTGTTGCACATGGATGGGTGCAATATGGCCGTAGTAATGTGGAATTTTCATCACCTGATGGCCCTTTACCTATTAATCCACAGCCCTCACCAATAGCCACTCTCGTCGCTAAAATCGCCAACAAGAAGTTTGAAATTGGCAACGGAGTACTTCATAAAACAGTTCCTGTAGATGGTGAATTAATACTTTTATTCAATGACGTACCGGGCACTTTTGGCGATAACTCAGGTGAATTTCAAGTCGAGGTCATAATAGAATCTCGGTATTCCTCTCTAAAGGAAATAAGATAAAAACCGCGTGAATATGTATTAGCAATAAAGCAATAAACATTCTCATCAATATAAATGCCAAGTGAAAAATCACATTATTTCACTTGGCAGATGACAATCCACAATTCCCTATCCTTATTTAGCCTAACTCTACCCTATTTTTCAGATGGGAGTCCGTGGGGTACATTCATAATGTACATTGCTAAATACAATAGAGCATCAATAAAACAGGCCACGCAATGCGCAGCCCTTAATAAATTACACAACTGAGTTAAGTCATCAACGTATTACTTTTCCCGGACGCCTTCGATAGAGATCAGTAATTCCGCTTCCTGTGATTTAGGCCCCAAATCTTTTTGGAAATTAAAGTCGTTCAGTTTGATTTTACCGTAAGCATCGAAACCGGCACGGTAGCCGCCCCACGGATCTTTACCTTCACCCAGTAGTTCCGCATTCAGTACTACTGGTTTTGTCACGCCATTTAAAGTCAGATCACCGGTAACAACATATTTATTCCCTTCTTTTTTCACTGCTGTTGAAGTGAATTTTGCTTCAGGATATTTATCCGTATTAAAGAAATCCTTACCGCGCAGGTGTTTATCACGTTCAGCGTGATTGGTATCTAAGCTGGCTATTTTGATCGTCACATCAACTTTATCCGCAGCCGGGTTTTTCTCATCAAATGTGAAAGAACCATCAAAATCTTTAAATGTCCCATACAACCAACTGTATCCCAAATGCTGAATACGGAATTGAATAAAGGCGTGCTGGCCTGGGATATCAATTTTATAATTGGCGGCTAATGCCGAACCTGCATTCAGTAACAGTGCGCCTGCTGTCAAGCCAAGTAATGTCTTCTTCAACATATTCTTCTCCATAATCGTCTTTTGTATTATTCAGGACGGAAACCTAGCATCCGTTTTAAGGTTGCATCACGGTCAATAAAATGGTGTTTTAATGCCGCAACAGCGTGTAATAGCGATAAAATTACCACCGCCCAAGCAAGGTAAAGATGAATCATACCGGCAGTATCTGCCTGTTTGCCCTGACCGATTAATGTGGCTGGCACAGTAAACCAGTCAAAGACAGATATTGACTGTCCATCAGCGGTCGAAATTAAATAACCACTAATCAAAATGCTAAACAGTAAGATATACAACAAAATATGCATCAAAACAGCACTGACTCTGATTAAGCGGCTATAACTGGCTAATGGCTTGGGTGGTGGAGAAACAAAACGCCAGATAATACGCACAACCATCACTATCAGCAGTACTATGCCGATGCTTTTATGAATTTCAGGGGCTTTGTGATACCACGTATCATAATATCCCAATGTCACCATCCACAGCCCCAGCGCAAACATGCCGTACACAGCCAATGCAACCAACCAGTGTAGAAGGACAGATAAATGACCAAATTGGTTAGAAGTATTCTTCCAAAGCATAGTCGTTCCTTTTTAAATCAATGCTGATGAGCTTTTTGGGATTAATTAAATCATAAACGATATCAATTTCTTTTTTATGAAAAATTTCAACAAATAATTTGCAAAAGACTTTCAATTTTAATCAATGAAATTCAATTAAAGTAAAAAACATTAAATAACAACAAGATAAAAACAAATCACATTAAGAATAATGCCAAAAAAACGTATAATATATATTTTTTTATTATATTGGATTTTCAATTTTAACCAATACAAAAATCAATCATCTTATTTTCTGTTATTTCTTTATAATTTTCCGTTTATAATAAACATTACCTGATGCACTCGTACCTGACGACTCTAACACAAGCCTTAGTCGTCAGAAACGACGAGTCCCGCCGCCGTTAAATCTATTATGCCTTTATGTCGTATGTTCATGACTGGAACAATAAAAGTGAATAAAACATGAGGAACATCACTATTTACGGCAACAAATCTTGCAGCATTAATCATGTAATAGTAGTAAAAATAACATCAATAAATTATCAAAAATGAGGTTTTTTTATGTCAAATAGCATTTTACAAGCACTCACTTTGCTGAAGTCAAAAAAATGGGTCGATTTGACGCATAGCTTCGATAAAGATTCTCCACACTTTTTTATGCTTAATGCAGCCGAATTTAAAACACTGTTTGATTATAAAGATGGCTTTTTTGTTCAACAATTTTCTTTTCCCGGCCAATACGGGACTCACATTGACGCTCCCTGCCATTTTGTCCCTAATGCTCGTTGTCTTGATGAATTGGAATTAAAAGAACTCGTTTTACCTTTAATCGTGCTTGATCAATCAGAAAGAGCAAAGCAAGATCCTAACTTTTCACTTTCTAAAGAAGATATTCTTAAATTCGAAGAAGAACATGGAATCATTGAAGCAGGAACTTTCGTCGCGCTCAGGACTGATTGGAGTAAACGCTGGTCATCTCAGGAAGCAATGGATAATAAAGATGATTGTGGCAATAACCAAATACCCGGATGGGGAATGGATGCCCTCAAATTTTTATTTGAAGAACGTCATATTAAATCTATTGGGCATGAAACATTTGATACTGATTCCGCTAAAGATTTTAGAAAGAATAATGCGTTGTTGGGCGAAGATTATGTCTTAAAGCAAGATACTTATCAGATAGAACTTTTGGCTAATTTGGACCAAGTACCTGCACGTGGCGCAGTCATTTTTAATATCGTGGCTAAACCTAAAAAAGCCTCTGGTTTCCCGGTTCGTTCGTTTGCCATACTCCCATAACTGCTCCCTTCCCTTATGCCGTATATCCATTACGGCATTATATACCCGTTATCTTTCAAGTTGCCTCGGGTATAGCCACGATCATGATTTTTCGAGGAAACACATTTTTTATCCTCGTAACTTGGCACAAAGCAACAGTAAAGTGGTATGTCATGTGTTGAATATGGTATAAAACCCGCCGTTTCTTCTTATGAACCATTTTGCAGAGGGTATTGTTTGCTACAATAATACCTATTCTCGTTCGTCATTTAAGGTAACCAGGTGAATATTCAGGCGATTCTTTCAGAAAAAGTCAGCCAAGCGCTGATTGCAGCAGGAGCTCCAACCGACAGCGAAGCTCATATCCGCCAATCCGCGAAAGCGCAATTTGGCGATTATCAGGCCAATGGCGTGATGGCCGCCGCGAAAAAAGTGGGTATCCCCCCCCGACAATTGGCAGAAAAAGTTGTTAGCCTGCTAGATCTGCAAGGTATTGCCAGTAAAGTTGAAATCGCAGGCCCCGGTTTTATCAATATTTTTCTCGATAAAGCGTGGATTGCATCGAATATCGAAACTGCACTGAAAGATGAAAAACTGGGCGTTACTCCAGCCAAACCACAAACTATTATTGTCGATTACTCCGCCCCCAATGTAGCGAAACAGATGCACGTTGGTCATCTGCGCTCCACTATTATTGGTGATGCCGCCGTCCGTACACTCGAATTCCTCGGTCATAAGGTTATCCGCGCTAACCATGTCGGCGATTGGGGAACCCAGTTCGGTATGCTGATTGCTTATCTGGAAAAAGTGCAGAATGAAAATGCCAGCGATATGGCGTTGTCCGATCTGGAAGCTTTTTATCGCGAAGCGAAAAAGAATTACGATGAAGACGAAGAGTTTGCCATCCGCGCCCGTGGCTATGTAGTGAAGCTGCAAGGCGGTGATGAATATTGCCGTACCATGTGGCGCAAGCTAGTAGATATCACGATGGCACAAAATCAGCAAACCTATGATCGTCTGAATGTCACACTGACTAAAGACTCTGTCATGGGTGAAAGTCTGTACAACGATCTACTTCCCGGTATTGTCGCTGACCTGAAACAGAAAGGGCTGGCAGTGGAAAGCGATGGCGCAACCGTGGTTTACCTTGATGAGTATAAAAACAAAGAAGGTGAACCAATGGGCGTTATTATCCAAAAGAAAGATGGGGGTTATCTTTACACCACAACGGATATCGCCTGTGCAAAATACCGTTATGAAACCCTGCACGCTGACCGCGTTCTTTACTACATTGACTCCCGTCAACATCAACATTTGATGCAAGCCTGGACTATCGTCCGTAAAGCAGGTTATGTACCCGAATCCGTGTCACTGGAACACCATATGTTCGGCATGATGTTGGGTAAAGATGGCAAACCATTTAAAACTCGCGCCGGCGGTACTGTCAGATTGACCGATCTATTGGATGAAGCCATTGAACGGGCCAATACCCTTATCCGTGAAAAGAACCCGGATATGCCAGAAGATGAACTGAAAAAAGTGGTTGAGGCTGTCGGTATCGGCGCCGTGAAATATGCTGATCTCTCCAAGAGCCGCACCACAGATTACATCTTCGATTGGGATAATATGCTCGCTTTTGAAGGCAATACTGCACCTTATATGCAATATGCTTACACCCGTGTTGCTTCCATCTTTAAGCGTGCCGAAATTGATGAAAACAGCCTGACATTACCAGTTATCCTAAATGAAGAGCGTGAACAAACATTAGCCACCCGCTTGTTACAATTTGAAGAGACTATCACCACCGTCGCCCGTGAAGGCACGCCGCATGTTATGTGTGCTTACCTGTACGATCTAGCCGGTCTATTCTCTGGTTTCTATGAACACTGCCAGATCCTCAATGCGGAAAGCGAAGAGTTGCGTCAAAGCCGCCTGAAATTGGCTCTACTGACCGCTAAGACTTTGAAGCAAGGTCTGAATACTTTAGGCATTGAGACGGTAGAACGGATGTAACCGGATAATCATTACTTGCTTGAAAAATTGGCGTGATAAGGATATCTCCCTATCACGCCTGTTAAGATCTTTTTATCTCTGGTATTCAATTCTAGCAAGAAATGTATCCCAGCAATTTCCAATCATTAAAACTCTGCCTAAATCGGAATAACTGCTGGAACACCTGAATTTATTGAAAACTGCGGTGGGCAAAATCTTTTAGCCGAAACCCCATCAGCATCAGCGCAGCAAAATAACTACCTGCCCCGGCGATAACCACCACCATTAATCGCGACAGGCGCATAGCCATATTTCCCTGCTCCCATGCGGGCATTAACCACAAAGTAACCGCCAATACTAAAATCATTACGGCAATTGCTATAACCAGTTTAAATAAGAACATGCCCCAACCCGCTAACGGCTTAAAAATATTTTTCTTACGTAATTGCCAGTAAAGCAGACTAGCATTGAAACAAGATGCCAGACCGATAGACAGGGCCAATCCAGCATGTTTTAGTGGTCCAATAAAGGCAAGATTCATTAGTTGAGTCAGAATCAAAGTGGCAATCGCAATTTTCACCGGAGTTTTAATATCGCGACGAGAATAAAAACCCGGCGCCAGTACTTTAACAATAATTAGCCCCATCAGACCAAAACAGTAAGCAATCAGCGCTTTTTGGGTCATTACCGCATCAAAGGCAGTAAAATTACCGTACTGAAACAGAGAAACTGTTAAAGGTTCCGCCAATATACCTAACGCAACCGCACAAGGCAGCGCTAACAAAAAACAGAGCCGCAGTCCCCAATCCATTAATTTGGTGTACTCCTCATGATTTCCGCTGGAAAAACTTTTCGCCAGTGAAGGTAAAAGAATGGTCCCAAGCGCAACCCCCAATACACCAGAAGGTAATTCCATTAAACGGTCAGCGTAATACATCCAAGAGACAGAACCGGACACCAGAAATGAGGCGAAAATCGTATTAATAATTAATGAAATCTGGCTGACTGACACCCCAAGAAGTGCTGGCCCCATCTGCCGCATAACCCGCCATACGCCGCTGTCACGGAAAGAAATACGCGGTAACACCAGCATGCCAATCTTTTTTAAATGAGGAAGCTGATATAAGAGCTGTAAAATCCCGCCTACAACCACCGCCCAACCCAATGCCATCACCGGCGGATTACAATAAGGGGCGACAAACAACGCGAACACAATCATGCTGATATTAAGTAACGTCGGAGCGAAGGCAGGAACAGAAAATCGATTCCAAGTATTTAATATCGCGCCTACCAACGAGGCCAGTGATATCAGAAAAATATAAGGGAAAGTAATTCTTAACAGGTTTGTTGTCAGAGTAAATTTATCGGCGGTATCGGTAAAACCGGGGGCAGTAACATAAATCACCCACGGCGCCGCTAAAACTCCCAGCACGGTAACAATTGCCAGAATTAACGTCAGCATACCAGAAACATAAGCAATAAATGTCCGAGTCGCTTCATCCCCTTGCTGGTTCTTATATTCTGCCAAAATAGGCACAAATGCCTGAGAAAAGGCCCCTTCTGCAAAAATACGACGCAGTAAATTAGGTAGTTTAAATGCAACAAAAAAGGCGTCCGCTGCAACACCAGCCCCAAATATGCGGGCAATAATGGCATCGCGGATAAAACCCAAGACCCGAGAGAACATGGTCATAGAGCTAACCGCAGCCAGCGATTTCAATAAATTCATCGTATTTATCTCAACATCATGTTAGTTGATTTCTGAACTGCCTGTAAAGCAGTGCAAAAAAGTACCAGTTTATGCAATCTTAACCCAGATTTCTAAGCTGCCTGTACGGCAGCGCACTGTTAGATATTAACTTTAACCTACTGATGGTTAAAGCATATATTGATAAAACAATAAAAAAAGCTTTTTTAGGAGAAATAATATTTCTTTATAATCAATAGATTATTATTCAACACAAAATTATGTACAGACTCAAATCATATAATTATCTATTTTTACTCACTCTTTATTTATCTATTTTTTCAATTCAATTGCCATTACCCAGAAAATATAAAATCGAAGTTGGCATTTATTAAATGACCCAATCAGAATAATACCTATCTTTATAGATTAAAGAAACCATTCAAATTATTTTTATGATAATTAGGAAATAATAATAAAATGTCCAATGAATTATTTAAAGGAATACAGATATATTTAATTACGAAATAACGATATTGCACTTATTATGTAAATCCACTACTCATCATAATTCCAAAAACAATAATCTCTTAACTGTTATTTACCATAAGAAAAAGCAAAATAGAGTTAAAAAGCCCTTTCATAAAATGAGAGGGCTTATTGTCATATACCTACCAGATTGTCCAACCGAGTATTTTGACTTAACCTAACGGTGTTACCTGTTTATTAGGGTCTAATATCTTATTAGGGTCCACCGGCTTATTAGGGTCTAACATCAGAATAATTGTATTTGTTACTTGATTCTGCGATGACCCAGCATTCACTGGTTTCTGAGGCACTTCAGCACTCACGGGTTTCTGAGGTAACTGGGCATTTACTAATTTTGGATGCAACGTATACATCCCGCCATTAAATGGATCAACTAAGAGCCAACCAATTAAACTACCGAATATAAAATTACCCCCAATGTACCAACCGTTGGCGTTCGCCTTAATTGGTAACGTTACAGACTCAGAATTCTCTTTAGTAAAAGTAACCAGATAGTCTTTTTTACCAAAATAACTTCCATCAGACTTTTCTAAAATTACGTCTTGAGGCGTTTTCCCTTGAGCAACAACCCTACCTAACTCATCTTTGATAGAGAATGTGGACCCTGATGGATTACTATCAACCTGAATATGCTGGGTTTTATCACCCATAATCGTAGCGCAACCGCTAGTAAACATTACAGTAGCCAAAGACAAGGCAGCAATATTATTCATGGCTAATTATTCACTTTGCTAACAAAAGCGGCGAGTATACATAAATTCATGCTTATGCACTAGAAATCCTTAGTTTTTATAAGCTGCCTGTACGGCAGTGAACTGCCCGGAGGCGCTTTATGAATTCTGTCATCTTTTCTAAGCTGCCTGTACGGCAGTGAACAGTCTGCTATGATAGAAGATAAGAGAATAGAATTTCTAAGCTGCCTGTACGGCAGTGAACTGTTACATATTAACTTTAACCTGCTGACAGTTAAAGCATATATACCCAATAAACTTCAAAATGCAGTTTTTAGCACCTGAAAATGGTCGTTAATTCTGGACGTCAGCGAGTCCG
>NZ_JAZGJN010000224.1:0-28003 GCF_038085095.1 Photorhabdus sp. P32
TTGTCGCAGAATTGTTAATTATGCGGTTGTCAACCGGGCTATTACCGCCAGCGTTCAAGAGAATGTGCTGTCTGAGGATCTTAATTGATACCTGGTGTGTGCCCGTTTTTATTTCTTTGAGGAAAGAAATAAGGGCAAAACATTTGTGATGACTGTTGAGAATGACAGTTTTCAAATAACTAACAGATTCGTTGAGGTAGTAAGTAGATGAAAGATAGCATGGCTAAAAAGGAAATTATCTTTGATGCTGGATTAGTGCAAGTACCGTCAGAAAAGGTCGGTGATGACATATCTGTTCAGAAACTTAATTTGTTGTCAGAGGCTGAATGCACACTGCTATTGAAAACTTGGAATGCCACTAAAACCGTTTATCCTGACCAGTTAGGTATCCATCAGTTGTTTGAACGACAAGTGGAGAAAACCCCGACAGCGACGGCGTTAATAGCAGGGGATAAGGCCCTGAGTTATGCGGAATTGAATGCTCGCGCTAACCGACTGGCTCATCAACTGATTAAACAAGGGATTGGCCCGAATGACCATGTGGCAATCCTGTTAGAGCGATCTATCGAGTTGGTGGCAGCTCAATTGGCTATTCTCAAGGCGGGAGCGGTTTATGTTCCTATCGATCCTGGAGTACCGGACGAGAGAAAAAATTGGCTGATAAACGATTGCCTAGCCAAATTGTTACTCACCGGCGCAGAAGCGGATATCCCGGCTGATCTAGATGTTCCGCTAATTCGTCTCTCTGATGAAACAGACGTGAACAAGGAGGAAGAGGGTTTTAATCCTGACTTACCTTGTTCCAGTACCGCGCCAGCGTACATCATGTACACCTCCGGCTCGACTGGCACCCCGAAAGGGGTGATCGTGCCTCATCGCGCGGTGGTTCGACTGGTTATTAATAATGGCTATGTTGAAATTGAACCCAATGACCGGGTTGCTTTCGCGGCTAACCCTGCGTTCGATGCCAGCACTTTTGAAGTGTGGGCCCCTTTGCTCAATGGGGGGGCGCTGGTGGTTATCGACCACACCACTTTGTTGACGCCACAGGAATTTGTACAGGCATTAGACAGTTATCAAATTAATATCTTATGGTTAAGCGTCGGCCTGTTTAACCGGCTAGCGGCAGAATTGTCTCCCGTCCTTCCACAGATGAAAAACCTGATTGTCGGCGGCGACATCCTTGATCCCCATGTGATTGCCCAAGTTTTACGCAATAACCCGCCTCAACAACTATTGAATGCCTATGGACCGACCGAGGGTACCACCTTTACCACCACATATCGGATTGATGCTTTGGCCGCAGGAGCAACCAACATCCCTATTGGCCGACCAATTGCTAACACGCGGGTTTACTTACTGGATGAGCAGGGCCAGCCGGCGCCATTGGGCAGGGAGGGCGAGATTTATGTTGGCGGTGACGGGGTGGCCTGCGGTTATCTCAATCGCCCTGAATTGACCGCCGAACGCTTTGTGGTTGATCCATTTAGTGATGCATCGGATGCGCGGATGTACCGGACCGGGGATTTGGCCCGCTACCTGCCGGATGGCAATCTCGAATTCCTCGGCCGCAACGATCAGCAAATTAAAATCCGCGGTTTTCGGATTGAACCGGGGGAAATTGAGGCCCGATTGGTAGAGTATGCGGCAGTAGGTGAAGCGGTGGTATTGGCGTTAGGCGAAGGGCAGGACAAGCAGTTAGTCGCTTATGTACTGGCGGAGCCAAATAACGAATTGCCTACCCACTTGCGTGAACATTTAAGTGCGCGGTTGCCTGATTATATGGTGCCGGCGGCTTTTGTACGGTTGGATGAATTTCCGCTAACACCCAATGGCAAATTGGATCGCCGGGCGTTGCCGGCACCGAGTGAAGAAGCCTTTGCCCGTCAGGTTTACGCAGCACCGCAAGGGGAGCGGGAAATTGCATTGGCTACTATCTGGCGTGAGTTACTGGGTATTGAGCAAATAAGTCGGCATGACAGCTTCTTTGCACTGGGCGGCCATTCGCTGCTCGGCGTGCGCATGATTGAACAGCTACGCCATTTAGGGCTGACATTGGCTGCCCGCGACCTATTTCAATCGCCAATACTGGCTGAGTTGGCCCAAACATTGGGGCAGCATCAGATTGTGACAGTGCCGCCGAATGTCATTACTCCGGCGACTACTGCGCTGACGCCAGAGATGTTGCCACTGATTGGTTTGACTCAGCCTGAGATTGATCGCATCGTCGGGCAGGTGCCGGGTGGAGTGGTCAATATTCAGGATATTTATGCTCTGTCACCGTTGCAGGACGGTATCTTATTTCACCATCTGCTCGCAAAAGAAGGTGACCCCTATTTGTTGGCTTACCCGATGATCTTTGCTGATCGCGGTTTGCTAGACCGCTATTTATTTGCGGTACAACAGGTGGTTGCCCGTCATGATATTTTACGTACCGCTTTTATCTGGCAAGGATTATCCATTCCGGCGCAGGTGGTTTGGCGTCAGGCCCCGTTGTCAGTGACTGAACTGACGCTGAACCCGGCTGACGGGTCGGTTAGTGATCAACTGGCGCAACGTTTTGATCCGCGGCAATATCGTCTCGATCTCAGTCAGGCGCCGTTGTTACGTTTTGTGATAGCGCAGGAAACGGATGGTCGCTGGTACGTACTGCAATTACAGCATCACCTGATTGGCGACCATACCACGCTGGAAGTCATGAACCGCGAAGTTCGGGCCTATCTTAATGGACTGGATGATAACCTACCGGCGCCGGTGCCTTTCCGCAATCTGGTGGCTCAAGCTCGGCAAGGGGTTGACCAGACAGAACATCACCGATTCTTTACTGACATGTTGGCAGAAGTGGATGAACCGACGTTACCGTTTGGGCTGACGGAGGTTCATCGTGATGGTTCTCAGGTTATACAAGCGCACCGGATGCTATCTCCCACACTGAATGACCGCCTGCGGGCGCAGGCGAGACGTCTGGGCGTCAGTCTGGCAACCCTGTGTCATCTGGCTTGGGCGCAGGTGTTATCACGGACCAGTGGACAAGAGAAAGTGGTATTCGGCACTGTGCTGTTTGGACGTATGGCTGCGGGGGAAGGGGCTGACAGCGGCATGGGGCTGTTTATTAATACCTTACCGCTACGGCTGGATATCGATGATACCCCGGTACAGGATTGCGTCAGGGTAGCGCATACCCGATTAGCCGGATTATTGGATTATGAACATGCTTCACTGGCGCTGGCTCAGCGTTGCAGCGGGGTACAGGGAGGAACGCCGCTTTTTAGCTCCCTGCTGAACTACCGGCATAATGAGCAACCGATGATCCCGCATGAGGCAATGCCGGGTATCGAATTTCTGGGCGAACAGGAGCGGACCAACTACCCGTTTGTTCTATCGGTGGAGGATGGCGGCGCCACACTGGGACTGACTGCTCAGGTAGTACAACCGTTTGATTCAGAACGGGTATGCGGTTATATGCAACAGGCGTTGGAAAGTCTGGCGGATGTCCTTGAACTGGCGCCGGAAACACCGGTACGGGTGTTAAACGTTTTGCCGGAATCGGAACGCACATTATTACTAGAAACTTGGAATGCGACTGAAACACCCTATCCCGAACAACAATGTATCCATCAGTTGATTGAACAACAGGCGGAGAAAGACCCAGATGCCACGGCGCTGATGTATGAAAATCAGACGCTTAGCTATGGACAATTGAATGCCAGCGCTAACCGGCTCGCTCATCAGCTAATTACCTTGGGTGTCGTGCCAGATCAACGGGTGGCGATTTGCATGGCAAGTTCACCAGCGCGGGTGATGGCGGTGTTAGCCGTGCTGAAAGCGGGTGGGGCCTATGTGCCTTTAGATCCGGCTTATCCGGGAGAACGACTGGCGCATATCTTGACCGATGCAGCCTCGGCTGGGGGAAAGACAATAGTGCTGGCGGATAGTACCGGGCGGGCCGCATTGGGAGAGCAGGCGCTTGCGGGGCTGATGGTATTAGACCCGAATATCTTACCTGACCAGCCAGACAGCAATCCGCAGGTTCCTGCCTTGACCTCCCGCCATTTGGCCTACGTCATTTACACTTCTGGATCGACCGGGACGCCCAAAGGGGTGATGATTGAACATCGTGGGTTGGTCAATCTTATCTGGGATAAAATCACCCGATTCGACATTCGTCCTGCTAGCCGGATGTTACAGTTTGCTTCATTTGGCTTTGATGCTGGCGTCTGGGAAATCATGATGGCATTAGGCAGTGGCGCCTGTTTGATTATTCCGGCCGAGACTGTTCGTCAAGACCCGCGCCGCCTCTGGCATTATCTGGAAGAACAATCGGTGACGCATGCCTGCTTGACCCCTGCTTTGCTGCGAGAAGGGGCCGATTTGCCAACGATAACAATAAAACCGACATTGATATTGGGTGGTGAAGCACCGGGCCCTGTGCTACTACGGGCGCTAAGTCATCAAGCAACGCTATTTAATGCCTATGGCCCGACAGAAATTACCGTCTGTGCCACTAGTTGGCGTTGTCCGCCAAATTATACCGAGGTATTCGTTCCCATTGGACGCCCGACGGCAAATACACGTCTTTACCTACTGGATAACCACGGCCAGCCAGTTCCATTGGGCGCGGTGGGGGAATTGTATATTGGCGGTGCCGGTGTCGCCCGTGGTTATCTCAATCGTCCTGATCTGACCGAAGAACGTTTCCTGATTGATCCGTTTAGTGATGCTGCCGATGCCCGGATGTACCGAACCGGAGATTTAGTGCGCTACTTGCCGGACGGCAATCTGGTGTTTGTTGGCCGTAACGATCAGCAGATTAAAATCCGCGGTTTCCGCATTGAGCCGGGGGAAATTGAAGCCCGATTGGCAGAACACCCTATGGTGAGTGAAGCGCGGATAGTAGCCTTGGGAGATGGACAGGATAAGCGTTTAGTTGCCTATGTTGTCGCCGAGGAGGATAGCGGACTGGCGGCCAGTTTGCACACCCATTTGAGCGCTATGTTGCCTGATTATATGGTGCCGGCGGCCTTTGTGTGTTTGGCGGCCTTCCCGCTGACGCCAAACGGTAAATTGGATCATCAGGCATTACCGGCGCCGGGGGAGGAAGCCTTTGCTCGCCAAATTTACGTTGCTCCGCAGGGGGAAATGGAAATCGCAGTGGCGGCTATCTGGTGCGAATTACTGGGGGTTGAGCAGATCGGCCGACATGACAATTTCTTTGCCTTGGGCGGACATTCCCTATTGGCGGTACGGATGATGAACCGCATAGCGGTTTTTGGTGTTGACCTGCCGTTGGCCGCATTGTTTATGTCTCCGTCACTGGCTGCGTTTACCGAGAAGATCGGCGAACAACGTCATGCGGGCAGTGATGAATTACCTGAAATTAGACCGATATCCCGTGATAGCTTCTTGCCCTTATCGTTTGGTCAACAGCGTCTGTGGTTTCTGGCGCAATTTGAGGGGGTTAGTGATACCTATCATATTCCAACAGCCCTGCGTTTACGTGGCTGGCTTGACCTTTCTGCTTGGCAGCAGGCTCTGAATCGCCTGTTTGCTCGTCATGAGGCGCTACGGTCGGTCTTTATCACCGTGGATGGTCAGCCTCAGGTTGAATTGTTACCGGCGGAATTTGGTCTACCGGTGAAAAAATACGATTTGCGTAAAGCCTCTAACGTGGATGAGCAATTTAAGCGCTTGTGTGTACAGGAAGCCAAAACGCCGTTTGATCTTGCTCGTGGCCCCCTAATTCGTTGCGCACTGATCCAACTGGCCGATGAAGAGCATATATTCTTACTGACTCAGCATCATATTATTTCCGATGCTTGGTCTTTAAAGATACTTGAATCAGAACTGGTTGCACTTTACGCAGATTGTCTAAATCAACAGCCAGATCCGTTGCTGCCATTGACCATTCAATATCCTGATTATGCTGCCTGGCAGCGGCAGGTATTTTCAGGTGAAGGAGTACAGGCACAGAGTGATTATTGGCGTCGGACGCTGGCAGATGCGCCGGTATTGCTTGAGTTGCCGATAGACAGACCTCGACCCTCCCAACAATCATTTACCGGCGGCCGGGTAGCGGTGCACATTGATGCCCCGTTGGTACAGGCCCTAAAACATTTGGGGCAACAGCACGGTACCACTCTGTTTATGACACTGTTGAGCGCTTGGGCTGCGCTGTTGTCGCGCTTATCCGGGCAGGATGATGTGGTGATTGGTATACCGAGCGCCAACCGCAATCGACGGGAAATTGAGCCACTGCTCGGTTTCTTTGTTAACACACTGGCATTGCGTATCGATTTATCCGGTATGCCGGATGTGGTCACGTTACTACAGCGTGTACGGCAGACGACACTGGGAGCGCAGGAACATCAAGATCTGCCTTTTGAGCAAGTGGTGGAAATTGTTCAACCGCCGCGCAGACCGGAACATACGCCAATATTTCAGGTAATGTTTGCCTGGCAAGAGAATGAAACAGAGGAATGGCAATTACCGGAATTGGCGGTAACACCATTCGAGTTGGAATACGATATAGCGAAATTCGATCTGCAACTGGAATTAACGGAGAAGGCGGGCGAAATTGTTGGAGAGCTGAATTATTCTTCTGCCCTGTTCGACCATGAAACCATTGAAAGACAGGCTGGTTACTTGCAGGCCATATTGTGGGCAATGGTGAACCAGCCTCAACAACCTGTCACGTCTATCGATATTTTGTCATCCGCTGAACGGGAGTTATTGCTGGAGAATTTGAATGCGACCGAAGAACCGTATCCTACTCAGGTATGTGTTCACCAGTTGTTTGAACAACAGGCAGAGAAGACCCCGGACGCCATCGCGGTGATGTATGAAAATCAGACGCTCAGCTATGCAGAACTGAATGCCCGGGCCAACCGGTTAGCTCACCAGCTTATCGCCTTGGGCGTAGAGCCAGATCAGCGGGTAGCGATTTGTGTGACCCGCTCACTGGCGAGAATAATTGGGTTATTGGCGGTGCTAAAAGCGGGCGGGGCCTATGTGCCGTTAGATCCAGCCTATCCCGGTGAACGTCTGGCTTATATGCTCACTGATGCGACACCGGTTATTTTGATGGCGGATAATGTCGGGCGGGCAGCATTAAGTGAAGACATTCTGGCGACGCTGACGGTGCTCGATCCGAATACCTTGCTGGAGCAGCCAGAGAGTAACCCGCAAGTTTTTGGACTGACCTCACAGCATCTGGCCTATGTGATTTACACTTCCGGCTCAACCGGTAGACCAAAAGGCGTGATGATTGAACATCGTAGTGTGGTTAATTTGACGCTGACACAAATTACCCAGTTTGATTTTTGCGCCACCAGCCGAATGTTGCAGTTTGCCTCATTTGGGTTTGATGCCAGTGTCTGGGAAATCATGATAGCGCTGAGTTGTGGGGCTATGCTGGTTATTCCTACAGAAACAGTGCGACAAGATCCGCAGCGCCTCTGGCATTATCTGGAAGAACAGGCGGTGACCCATGCCTGTTTGACACCGGCAATGTTTCACGATGGCGCCGATTTACCGGCGATAGCGATAAAACCAACCTTAATATTTGCAGGAGAAGCGCCGAGTACCGCGCTATTTCAGGCACTGTGCGACCGGGCCGATGTGTTTAACGCTTATGGGCCGACGGAAACCACTGTGTGTGCGACCACTTGGGATTGCCCGTCAGATTATACTGGGGGATTAATCCCTATCGGCAGCCCAACCGCCAACAAACGTCTCTATCTATTGGATGAACATCGTCAGCCAGTCCCATTGGGCGCAGTGGGAGAATTGTATATTGGTGGCGTTGGGGTAGCGCGTGGTTATCTTAATCGCCCTGAATTAACGGCTGAACGTTTCCTGAATGATCCGTTTAGTTATGAAGCAGATGCCCGAATGTATCGTACCGGGGATTTGGCTCGCTACTTGCCGGACGGCAATCTGGTCTTCGTTGGCCGTAATGACCAACAGGTTAAAAGCCGTGGTTTCCGCATTGAGCCGGGAGAAATTGAAGCACGACTGCTTGAACGCCCAGAGGTAAGTGAAGCGCTGGTATTGGCGTTAGGGGATGGGCAGGATAAACGTCTGGTGGCTTATGTGGCGGCGCCAGCGGATGACGGACTGGCGACCAGATTGCGTGAGCACCTGAGTGATATTTTGCCTGATTATATGGTACCGGCGGCGTTTGTGCGTTTGGATGTTTTTCCGCTGACTCCTAACGGTAAACTGGATCGTCGGTCGCTGCCAGCGCCGGGGGAGGATGCCTTTGCTCGCCAGGCTTATCAGGCGCCACAAGGGGAAATTGAGATAGCATTAGCCGCTATCTGGCGCGAATTATTGAATGTTGAGCAGATTGGCCGACATGACAGTTTCTTTGCCTTGGGCGGTCATTCGCTGTTGGCTGTCAGGATGATTGAACGTTTACGACGTATTGGTTTGGGCCTATCGGTGCAAACGCTATTCCAGCATCCGACATTAAGCGTATTGGCTCAATCTTTGGCGCAGCATCATGAAATTAGCGTGCCTGATAACGGTATTACAGCGAATACGACTGTGCTGACGCCAGCAATGTTGCCGCTGATTGATCTGACTCAAGCTGAAATTGATCGCATTGTTGAGCAAGTACCGGGTGGGATTGCCAATATTCAGGATATCTATGCGCTGTCACCGTTACAGGATGGCATTTTATTCCACCATTTATTGGCAAATGAAGGTGATCCCTATCTACTGATCACTCAACAGGCTTTTGCCGATCGTCCTTTACTAGACCGCTATTTGGCAGCAGTTCAACAGGTGGTTGACCGCCATGATATCTTACGTACTGCCTTTATCTGGGAGGGATTGTCTGCGCCGGCTCAGGTGGTTTGCCATCAGGCGCCGTTGTCAGTAACGGAATTGACGCTTAATCCGGCTGATGGGCCGATCAGCGACCAACTGGCTCAACGTTTTGACCCGCGGCGGCATCGTATTGACCTGAATCAGGCGCCGTTATTGCGTTTTGTGGTGGCACAGGAGAGGGATGGCCGTTGGATTGTGTTGCAATTGTTGCATCACCTCATTGGCGACCATACCACGTTGGAGGTGATGAACAGCGAAGTGCAGGTCTTTCTCGCCGGGCGAATAGACAGCCTGCCTGCGCCGGTTCCATTCCGTCATTTAGTGGCACAGGCTCGGCAGGGAATCAGTCAGGCAGAACATACTCGTTTTTTTACCGATATGCTGGCGGAGGTGGATGAACCCACGTTGCCGTTTGGGTTGGCGGAAGCACATCATGATGGTTCACAGGTGACGGAATCTCACCGGATGCTGACCGCAGGACTGAACGATCGCTTACGTGGTCAGGCGCGGCGGTTGGGCGTCAGTGTGGCGGCGTTGTGTCATCTGGCTTGGGCGCAGGTGCTATCGCGTACCAGCGGGCAAAAGCAAGTGGTGTTCGGTACGGTGCTGTTTGGCCGTATGCAGGCGGGGGAAGGATCTGATAGTGGCATGGGACTATTTATTAACACCTTGCCGCTGCGGTTGGATATCGATAATACCCCGGTGCGTGACAGTGTACGCATAGCACATAGCCGACTGGCGGGATTGTTGGAACATGAACATGCTTCACTGGCGCTGGCGCAACGTTGCAGTGGCGTAGCCAGTGGAACGCCGCTTTTTAACGCGTTGTTGAACTATCGACATAATACCCAACCGGTCACACCAGATGAAATCGTGAGCGGCATTGAATTCCTTGGCGCACAGGAGCGGACCAACTATCCATTTGTGTTGTCGGTAGAGGATGGCGGCTCTGATCTAGGGCTGACGGCTCAAGTGGCGCAACCATTCGATCCAGAACGGATATGCGGCTATATGCAACAGGCGTTGGAAAGTCTGGTGGATGCCCTTGAGCAGACGCCAGACATGCCGATACAGCAGTTAGAAATTCTGCCGGCAACTGAACGCACATTGTTGTTAAAAACCTGGAATGCTACTAAAACCGCGTACCCTGAGCGGTTGTGCATTCATCAACTGTTTGAACAGCAGGTGGAAGAAGCCCCGGATGCCACGGCGCTGGTGTGCGAAGATCAAGTCCTCAGTTATGCCGAATTAAATGCTGATGCTAACCGATTGGCGCACCAACTTATTGCTTTGGGCGTAGCACAGGATCAGCGGGTGGCGATTTGCGTAGCAAGCTCACCGGCGCGGATAGTGGGGCTGTTGGCAGTGTTAAAAGCAGGAGGCGCTTACGTGCCGCTGGACCCTGCCTATCCGGGGGAACGTCTGACCCATATTTTGACTGATGCTGAACCGATTATTTTATTGGCAGATAGTGTTGGACGCTCAGCCTTAGGTGAACAAATGCTGGTGGGGCAGACAGTGATTGATCCAAATTCATTGCCGGATCAACCGGATAACAACCCACAACTGTCTACATTAACCTCCCGTCATCTGGCTTATGTGATTTACACCTCTGGTTCAACTGGCACGCCAAAAGGGGTGATGGTGGAGCATCGTGGGTTGGTTAACCTTATTCAGGATAAAATCGACCGATTCGATATTTGTCCCGCTAGCCGGATGTTGCAGTTTGCTTCATTTGGCTTTGATGCGGGTGTCTGGGAAATGATGATGGCGCTATGCGGTGGCGCCGCTCTGGTTATTCCTGATGAGGCTGTTCGTCAAGACCCACACCGTCTTTGGCATTATCTGCAAGAGCAGTCAGTGACGCATGCCTGTTTGACCCCGGCTTTGCTGCGCGACGGGGCTGATTTGCCGGCGATAACGATAAAACCCACATTAATACTGGGAGGTGAAGCGCCCAGTGCGGCATTGCTTAAAGCGCTGCACAACAAGGCCACAGTATTCAATGCTTATGGCCCGACAGAAATCACCGTTTGTGCGACCAGTTGGCGTTGTCCGCCGGACTATACCGATGTGTTAGTTCCTATCGGGCGCCCAACGGCTAACACCTGTCTCTATCTGTTGAATGCCCTCGGTCAACCCGTGCCGCTAGGAGCAGTAGGCGAACTCTATATTGGCGGCGTCGGTGTAGCGCGTGGCTATCTCAATCGCTCTGAACTGACTGGCGAACGTTTCCTAACTGACCCGTTTAGTGATACTGCTAATGCCCGGATGTACCGAACCGGGGATTTGGTTCGCTATCTGCCGGATGGCAATCTGGTGTTTGTTGGCCGTAACGACCAGCAGATTAAAATCCGTGGTTTCCGCATTGAGCCGGGAGAAATCGAAGTCCGGCTGACAGAATACCCCGGAGTGCGTGAAGCATTGGTATTAGCTTTAGGTGACGGGCAGGATAAACGGCTGGTGGCTTATGTGGCGGCGGCAGAGGATGACGGGTTGGTTAACAGCCTGCGTGAACACCTGAGTGGATTGTTGCCTGACTACATGGTGCCGGCGGCCTTTGTGCGATTGGATACGTTCCCGCTAACGCCTAACGGCAAGCTGGATCGTCGGGCGTTACCTGCGCCGGGGGAGGAAGCCTTTGCCCGCCAGATTTACGCTGCGCCGCAGGGAGAAACCGAAACGATACTGGCTGATATCTGGCGTGAATTATTGGGTATTGAGCAGATCAGCCGCTATGACAGCTTCTTTGCTTTGGGGGGGCATTCATTACTCGCGGTACGTATGGTTGAACGTCTGCGTAACTTGGGGTTAACGCTGGCGGTACGTGATCTGTTCCAATCCCCGGTATTGTCTAAACTGGCGCAAACGTTGAGGCTAAATCAGGCGGAAAGCGTGCCTGCCAACGTCATTACGCCGGTCGCCACCGTGTTAACGCCAGAAATGTTGCCGCTGATAGATCTCACTCAGTCTGAAATTGATCACATCATCGAACAGATACCGGGCGGGATAGCCAATATTCAGGATATCTATGCGTTGTCGCCGTTACAGGATGGGATCTTGTTCCACCATTTATTGGCAGACGAAGGCGATCCTTATCTGCTGGCGGGTCAAATGGCTTTTGCTGATCGGCCTTTGCTGGATCGTTATCTGGCGGCGGTTCAGCAGGTGATTAATCGTCATGACATTCTGCGTACTGCCTTTATCTGGCAAGGATTATCTGTGCCGGCACAGGTTGTCTGTCGTCAGGTGTGGTTGTCGGTGACGGAATTGACATTAGATCCGGCTGATGGGCCGATCAGCGAACAATTAGCGCAACGTTTTAACCCACGCCAATATCGCCTCGATTTGGGGCAGGCGCCGCTATTGCGCTTTGTGGTAGCACAAGAGAGTGATGGCCGCTGGATTGTGTTGCAACTGATGCATCATTTGATTGGCGACCATACCGCACTGGATGTGATGAGCCACGAAGTTCAGGCATACCTTGACGGGCAGGAAAGCCGTTTGCCTGCCCCGGCGCCATTCCGCAATCTGGTGGCGCAGTCCCGGTTAGGGATGAGTCAGGCAGAACATACCCGTTTCTTTACTGAAATGTTGGCAGAGGTGACTGAACCAACATTACCGTTTGGGTTGGCGGAAGTTCGCCATGATGGTTCGCAGATGATCGAATCGCACCGGATGTTGACCCCTGAGTTAAATGACCGTTTACGTGGTCAAGCGCGGCGATTGGGCGTCAGTCTGGCGGCGCTGTGCCATTTGGCTTGGGCGCAGGTGTTGTCGCGTACCAGCGGACAGCAGCAAGTGGTTTTTGGCACCGTCTTGTTTGGACGCATGGCGGCGGGTGAAGGGGCTGAAAATGGCATGGGATTGTTTATCAATACCTTACCGCTATGTTTGGATATGGATGATGCCTCGGTACGAGACAGCGTACAGGTAGCGCATAACCGGCTGGCGGGATTATTGGAACACGAATATGCCTCGTTGGCGCTGGCTCAACGTTGTAGCGGGGTGCAGGGAGGAACGCCGCTGTTTAGTACCTTGCTGAACTATCGACACAATACATCGTCGGCGACGTCGAATGAAATCATGAGCGGTGTTGAATTCCTCGGTGCGCAGGAGCGGACTAACTATCCGTTTACGCTATCAGTGGAGGATTTTGGTGATGCATTGGGGCTGACAGCGCAAATCGTCCAGCCGTTTGATGCCGAGCGGGTATGTGGTTATATGCAACAGGCGCTGGAAAGTCTGGTGGCAGCGCTAGAGCACGCCCCGGAAACCCCAGTTCGGCAGTTGGAAGTTTTACCGGCAGTAGAAAGGAAACTGCTGCTGAAAATCGGCAATGGCCCGCAAACAGCCTATTCCGGCCAATTGTGCATTCACCACCTGTTTGAACAGCAAGTGGCGAAAAATCCTGAGGCGACGGCACTGGTATATGAACAGCAGACTCTCAGCTATGCAGAATTGAACGCGCATGCTAACCGGCTGGCTCATCAGTTAATTGAACTTGGGGTGGCGCCTGATCAACGGGTGGCGATTTGCGTAACACGTTCACCGTCGAGAGTGGCGGCGCTGTTGGCGGTGCTGAAAGCGGGCGGCGCTTATGTTCCTTTAGATCCATCCTATCCGGGTGATCGGTTGGCTTATATGCTTACGGATGCGGCGCCGTCAGTGGTACTGGCGGATAATGCGGGCCGTATCGCGCTAGGCGAACAGGCGCTTGCTGCGTTAACGGTGCTTGATCCAACGCTCCTGCCTGATCAACCAAATAACAACCCGCACATCCCGGCGCTGACCTCACGGCATCTGGCATATGTGATTTACACCTCTGGTTCTACCGGCACGCCGAAAGGGGTGATGGTGGAGCACCGCGGCTTGGTCAATCTGATTGGGGAGAAAATCACCCAATTTGACATTCGCGCGAATAGCCGACTGTTGCAATTTGCTTCATTTGGTTTCGATGCCAGTGTCTGGGAAATCATGATGGCGCTGTGTGCGGGAGCGACACTGGACATTCCGGTTGATACCATTCGTCAGGACCCGCTGCGCCTTTGGCATTATCTGGAAGAACGGCGGATAACACACGCCTGTTTAACTCCGGCTCTGCTACGGGATGGGGCCGATTTACCGGCGATAACGATCAAGCCCACGTTAATACTGGGCGGAGAAACACCCAGCGCGGCGCTGTTGCAGACACTACGTGGTCGGGCAACGCTGCTTAATGCTTATGGCCCGACAGAAATCACCGTCTGTGCAACCTGTTGGCATTGTCCGCCAGACTATACGGATGTGCTGATCCCTATCGGGCGCCCGACGGCGAATACACGTATTTATCTTCTGGATAATCACGGCCAGCCAGTGCCGTTTGGGGCGGTGGGGGAATTGTACATTGGCGGTGCGGGTATTGCGCGTGGCTATCTCAACCGCCCGGATTTGACGGCTGAACGCTTCTTGGTAGATCCGTTCAGTGATCAACCGGATGCTCGCATGTACCGCACTGGGGATCTAGCCCGCTACCTGCCAGATGGCAATCTGGTGTTTGTAGGGCGTAATGATCAGCAGATTAAAATCCGTGGTTTCCGCATTGAACCGGGTGAAATCGAAGCGTGGTTGACGGAGTACCCTAATGTGCGTGAAGCGATTGTATTGGCACTGGGTGATGGTCAGGATAAACGTCTGGTGGCTTATGTGGCGGCGCCAGCGGATAACGGGTTGGCAAGCCAATTACATCGTCATTTAAGAGCTTTATTGCCTGACTATATGGTGCCGTCAGCCTTTGTGCGTCTGGACGCCTTTCCGTTGACCCCGAACGGCAAACTGGATCACCGGGCATTGCCAGCGCCTGATCAGAACGCGTTTGCTCGTCAGATCTATGAGGCGCCGCAAGGAGAAACGGAGACCACCTTGGCGGCTATCTGGCGTGAATTACTGGGGGTTGAGCGGATTGGTCGGCATGACAACTTCTTTACCTTGGGTGGACACTCGCTGCTCGCCATGCGGATGATCAATCTGGCCGCAGAACGGGGATTAATTTGCTCATTGAATAATCTGTTCCAATTCCCGGCGCTAGCGGAACTGGCGGCAGAGATCACCTCAGATCCGTTGTCTCAGTGGCAAAGCAGCGCCATACCGGTACGACCGGATGGTACCGAGCTACCGTTATTCTTCGTACCAAGCGGCATGGATGATTACTCATACGTTTTCGGGCTGGCTCAACATATTCAGGCGGATTACCCGATTTACGCGCTTCCCTGGCCGTCCATTAATGAAGAACAGGCGTCAACCATTGAAGCTCTGGCAACCAGAATGATCACCTTTATGAAGGCGGTGCGACCAGAAGGCCCGTATCGAATATACGGCTACTCTTCTGGCGGTATACTGGCTTATGCCATTGCTCAGCAACTGTTACATGCCGGAGAGACAGTTAACTTCTTGGGGCTAATTGATACACCGGCTCCTCACTGTTTCAAGACACGAGTCGATCAGCCTAAACTTCAGTTCCTTGCTGAATTGGCAAGGCAATCAGTGGATGAGCATCCTCAAGAGATTGCCGCATTGCATCAGAAAATGGACGAACTGAATTTAGTGCAATTTATTGCAGCAGCGCAGGAGTTGGAATTATACCCATCAAATCTGCGCCCTGACTTAATTGCCAAACGTTGGATACAGATGGGAAATTATGTCCAAATGGTCAAGGATTATCAGCCGAAAGCTCTGGCGATAACACTGCATCAGTTCTATGCAATGGAATCTTATCCGCAGATCCCGTTTGTTACCGATGTTGCGCTACAGTCGGTAACAATGGAACCGTCGTTAGGTTGGGAGCAGATAATTCCTGACTCTGCGCTACAGTTAACCTCGGTTCCGGGGGATCATTTTAGCCTGATGGAAGATAGTGAAAATAAAACTGTCTTGGCTAAGACTTTAAGCATGGCGTTGGCAATGAATTGTGAGGCGGAGGCGTTGTAATGCCAGTGATATTGTGGGATTAGAAGATATATATCCAATAGATTTCAAGATGCATCGCGACGGCAAGGGAGCGAATCCCCGGGAGCATAGAGAACTATGTGACCGGGGTGAGTGAGTGCAGCCAACAAAGAGGCAACTTGAAAGATGACGGGTATACTTAAAAATTAACTTGTCCGGTTAAAGGTTCTTATAATAGCCGGACAAGCTTGCTGAATATAGGCACCGAATGTTAATCACTTCGGCGCCTTATTTTTTTATCAAGTTCCACACCTGACGCTAGCGGAGAAATCCTATGTTTCAGCATTGCCTAGGCTGGTAAACAATGCTTACACCTTAAAATATATCTCTATCACTCATGCTGCTTTAATGTCGAATATAATAGGAATTATTTGCTATCATTTGCATATTTATAATCTTATAGGGTTTGAAATAATGGTAAGCATGTTTCTGTCCTATGAAGCGGAAGATGTTCTATGAAAATGAGAGTAATGACAGTTCTTATTAATCCATCTTGCTAGGCTATTATCGCTGTGTGATTGAATTTATTCTCATTCGCATTAACTTAAGCTGATAATCATGCCTTTTTTACCTGTTTCACTAAATATTTTACCTGTTTTTCCGTGGGGGCAAAAATTGTCTTAGTTATTGATTTTTTGTTTAATTAATTGAAAATAAAAGATAATTTTATGTTTTTGTCATTAATTTCCCCTATTTAAATAATATGGATGACCAGAAAGTTAATATTATTAAAATAAGTTCAATTTTTATGAAAATAAATTCAATTTCGTTTAGATTTCGTTGATATATTGTTTTTCTAATCTCTTGGCTAAGATGTTTTATATCTGCTGGAGATGAAACAAAAAATGCTTTACGATAAAAAATGACTTGATTTTATATAAAGCTGTTTAGAAAATCCCCTTGTCCAGAAAATATCCCACCTGATAAATTCATTTATCTATTGCGGTGGTTGTTGTCGGTTTTCTCTTATTTTCCGCTTGGTTAGTGCCTGCTTTGAAATATCTGAATCCGGTTTTTGTTTCTGAAATGCGTTGTGGCATGAACATCATGCCGCTCATTCTATTTTGTTGTTGAGGAGTCACTTATGACACATAGTTTTCAAAACGAGATCCCTAAATCGCGTATTAATATCAAATTAGATTTGCATACAGGAGGCGCGCAGAAAAAAGTGGAGCTGCCGCTGAAATTATTGGTAATGGGAGATTACAGCAACGGGCAGGAACACCGCCCTCTCGGGGAAAGAACAAAGGTGGCTATCAACAAAAATAACTTTGATAGCGTACTGGCTGAATTCAGCCCCGCGATTAACTTGACGGTTGAAAATACCTTGGCCGGAGATGGCAGCGAGGAGAATATCGCCCTTGTTTTTCGGCAAATAAAAGACTTCGAGCCTGAACAAATCGCTCGCCAAATCCCGCAACTGCGGGCCCTGCTTTCGATGCGCCATCTATTGCGCGATCTGAGATCCAACCTGCTTGACAACGCCACCTTTCGCCGGGAGCTGGAACATATCCTCCAGGATCAAGCGTTAAGCGATGAGCTACGGGCTGAATTGGCCGCACTGGCGCCAAAAACTATTTGATTATTACGGTATTTATACCCTATGGATTTCAAGGTGCATCGCGACGGCAAGGGAGCGAATCCCCGGGAGCATAGAGAACTATGTGACCGGGGTGAGTGAGCGCAGCCAACAAAGAGGCAACTTGAAAGATAACGGGTATACATCAGGAGACAGGATTAATGACTGTACCAGAACAAACTGCTGCTGCGGCAGTAACGACGACTCACGCCGAAGACAGTGTTTATCAATCGTTATTTAAGAAAATTAATTTACAGCCGGTGGAGCAGCTAAGCGATATTGAACGCTTTCAGAGCAGCGATGCGCTGGCTGATGTGACGGCGGACGAGCGAGTCACGGCGGCTGTCAGCGTTTTTCTCTCTGTGCTGAAAACCTCAGCGCAAAAAGTTAAACGGCTGGATAAAGCATTATTGGATAACCATATCCGCGAGTTGGACGAACAAATCAGCCGTCAATTGGATGCGGTCATGCACCATCCTGAGTTTCAACAGGTGGAATCTGCCTGGCGCGGCCTGAAATTCTTGGTTGATCGTACTGATTTTCGTCAGAACGTCAGGATTGAAGTGCTGGATGTTACCAAAGACGATTTACGGCAAGATTTTGACGATGCGCCGGAAATTGTTCAAAGCGGTTTCTATCACCACACTTACATTCAAGAATACGATACGCCGGGCGGTGAGCCTATCGGATCGGTGATTGCCGATTATGAATTTGATGCCGGCACGCAGGATATTGCGCTGTTGCGTAATATCGCCAAAGTCTCGGCGGCGGCGCATATGCCATTCATTGCCGCTGCTGGCCCGGCTTTTTTTGGCAAACAAACGATGGATGAAGTGGCCGCGATTAAAGATATCGGTAACTACTTTGACCGCGCCGAATACATCAAGTGGCAAGCATTCCGCGAGAGTGACGATGCTCGTTATATCGGTTTGACTTTACCCCGCGTGTTAGGGCGTTTGCCCTATGGCCCAGACACCGTACCGGTGCGGACTTTTAACTATGTTGAAGAGGTCGCCGGCCCGGATCACGATAAATATTTATGGACCAACGCCGCCTTTGCTTTTGGCGCGAACATGATCAAAAGCTTTGTCAGTAATGGCTGGTGTGTCCAGATCCGCGGCCCGAAAGCAGGGGGAGCGGTGACTGATTTGCCGATCCATCTCTACGATTTGGGAACCGGTAATCAGGTCAAAATTCCGTCAGAAGTGATGATTCCAGAAACCCGCGAATTTGAATTCGCCAATCTGGGCTTCATTCCGCTCTCTTACTACAAAAATCGGGATTATGCCTGCTTCTTTTCTGCTAACTCAGCGCAAAAACCGGCGTTGTATGACACCGATGAAGCGACGGCTAACAGCCGTATCAATGCGCGTCTGCCCTATATCTTCCTACTGTCACGTATTTCCCATTATTTGAAACTGATCCAGCGGGAAAACATCGGCACCACGAAAGATCGACGTCTGCTTGAAATTGAACTGAACAACTGGATCAACACCTTGGTAACCGAGATGACCGATCCTTCCGATGATTTGCAGGCTTCTCACCCGCTGCGTGAAGCGCACATCACTGTTGAAGATATTGACGACAACCCCGGTTTCTTCCGGGTCAAGTTGTATGCAGTGCCGCATTTTCAGGTAGAAGGGCTCGATGTCAACCTCTCTCTGGTTTCTCAAATGCCGAAAGCTAAAGGTTAACAAGAGGGGAACATCATGAAAATTGAGCGCCCGCTATGGGTGACAGGAACCATCTTGTCTCCCCAACAGTTTCAGCAGCAGGCTCGTTGGGAGGCGTATGCTCATGAGTCGATTGCTCGTCTGGGACTGGCGCACCCTTGGGGCGTGCTGACCGCAGTGTTTGATCAAGACACTTTAGCGTTAGGACAGTTGAAAGCGGATCGCCTGTGTGTGCGTTTTGCTGATGGATCGCTGATTGACACTGATCGGGCGGATCGCTTACCGCCGGTGCTGGAATTGGCTGCCGTTTTGCCGACAGACGCACAGCAGGTCACGGTCTTACTGGCATTGCCGCACACTTACGCCAATGGCGGTAACTGCCTTAAACCAGATGAACGCGCCGATCGTCCAGTGCGTTACCAGCAGGAGTGGGTGCCGGTACAGGATGAATTCAGTGATCGCGTTGAATCGATGGCGGTTGCCCGTTATGCGATATCGCTGCGTTTTGACAGCATGGAGAACGGCCAGTACCTCACCTGCCCGGTGGCTCGTCTGTTGCGTGATGCTCAGGGAAAATGGACCTTTGATGAGCAATTTATACCGCCATTACTGCGTCTTAGCGCGCATGCCGGTTCGATAGCTCGGCTCGATCTGTTGTTGACGCAATTACGAGCTAAACAGGCTCGATTGATGGCAATGCGCCGAGAAAGTAATGAGCGGATGGCGGATTTTGCGGTGGCGGATGTGTCGTTGTTCTGGCTGCTTAACGCGCTTAACAGTTATGAACCGATATTGAGTGATTTTAAGGCTCACCCAGAAGCGCATCCAGAGCTGTTCTACCGTGAAGCGGTAAGACTGGCGGGCAGTCTGTTGACTTTTTCACTGGACCATGACGCCGGCGTGATCCCGCGCTATCAGCACGATAATTTGACGGCGGTATTCCCGCCGCTATTTGACTTGCTGAGTCAATTGCTGGAGATCAGCTTGCCGTCGCGGATGGTGACGATTGAGTTGAAGAAACCATCGGAGCAGCAGTGGGTAGCCACTCTCCATGATACCCGCTTATGTGAAGCGGCGGATTTTTACCTTTCTGTCCGCTCTTCCATACCGGCGCACCAGTTGCACACCCGTTTCCCGCTGTTATGTAAAGCCGGTGCGCCGGACGAGGTTGACCGGATGATTAGCCGGTCATTAACCGGAATCCCCTTAGTCGCGCTTAGCCATGTCCCGGCCGCAGTCCCGTTGCGGCTGGAGAACCAGTACTTTGCCCTTGATCTCGCCCACCCGGCGGGCAAAGCCATGCTAGAGGCGGGGAGCTGTGCCTTCTACGTGCCCGGAGTACTGGGCGAAATTCAGCTTGAACTGTTTGCGGTATTGAGGACATGAATAAATCACCTTTGTTAACTAAAACATCGCCACCGGATATCGATGCCCTGTTACAGAACAGCTACCTGTTGGTGGCAGAGCTTTGTCAGGGCGCATCGGTGGAACAGGCGGATGTGGTGTGGCAGCACTGCACCCGCGAGATAGAACAGACCCGGCGAGCGCTGCGTGATGCGGATGTCAGTGAATCCGCGATTAATCATATCAGCTACGCCCATTGCGCCTTGTTGGATGAAACCGTACTGGAACGGGCGCCGGAACAAGGATATGCCGCCTGGCGGGCAACATCATTGCAGGAGCATTTCTTTGATACCGCCGAGGCCGGTCACCAGTTGTATGAACGGATGCGTACTGTACTGGATGAACCGGCCCCTGATCGGGCAGTACTGACCTGTTTTCACCGTGTGTTGTTGTTGGGATTCCAGGGAAAGTGTCAGGAAGATACCGCATTGATACGTGAACAACTGGTAACTCGTTTACGTCAACAGGTCGTACCTTTCGGCACGGCTCAACAATCACCGGCGTTAACCAATGTGTCGCCGGACCGTCTCAGGCTAGGCGCCATAGTCGGCCGACTAACCGCGGCGATCTCCGGCATGGTCATCGTGTTGCTCGGTGTCTGGTGGGGATTAGGTCTCTATCTGGCAACGCTATTTCCGGGGTTGGCGAGATGAGCGTCATGTTGCGACGGGTGTTATGGGGATGGGGAGCCGGGCTGGCGTTGCTGCTTTGTCTGGTCTGGTTGCCCCTATCGCCGGTGGGCCGATGGGTGGGTGCAGTCATTATCCTGCTCTGCGCGCTGGCGGGGCTGTTGTATCGCGGGCGTTCTCAACGGCGAGAGTGTCTTAACAGCCTGTCAGCGGCGCTGCCGCCTGAAAGTGATCGCTTGCCGGTCGTGTTGGTATATAGCGACATCCAGGACAGCCTGTTTGGTAATGAACTGTTGCGTCAGACGCCGCAAGGCTACTGGTTGTGCTTACCGTCAGGGACTTCGCTGTCTGACGGGGTGACAAGCTTACTGGCTGCCCGGCCCTCTTGGGGCGGCCAGTTAAGCGTGATGGCGGTGATCAACCCGCAACAATACCGTGACGCCGCCGTGTTGGCAGGTTGGGTGCGAGAACTACGCTGGCAGCTATCCCAGGTGCGTCAACAACACGCTGTCTCGCTGCCTTTACTGTTAGCGGGCTACTTAGCCGGGCCATCCCGACAACCTGATGATTCACCGTGGTTTGAGTGGCAATCAGGACGGACCACCGTGACGGCCTGGCGCGAAGGCGCCTCGTTTCAACCACTCGCGGATTGGTTGGCACAGGGCGCGTTGGCAGAACAGATGGCGCGTTTTCAGCGTGGGGTTGAGTTGACTGGCTGGGCTGATTGGATGAAGGCGCATGTACTGCCCGTCTGCCTGACCCCGGAAGATGGCTTATCTCCTTGTCCGCCGCTGGCGATGGTATTGAAGTTTGTACCGGCATTACCGTATTGGTCACCCGGCCATGTCTGGCAACAGTGGCTACAAACCAAAACGGCGCTGAACAGGGCGCGCGACCCGATAGGCACATCGGCTACCGGTGATGCTGCCGTGATATTGCCGTTTCCGGACAGTGTATTGCGCCTGCTGCCCGCCGGTGCGGTACGAACACCGGTTCAACGGGCCGTGGGGATAGCGCTGGGGCTGTTTCTGCTGGCGGGCATAACAGCGCTAGGTTGCTCGGCTTGGCATAACCGACAGTTATTGCGTCAGGTGGAGAGCGACCTGCTGCATTATCAGTCCATTGCTGTGACGGATGACAGCCGCAAGGCACAGGCGGAGGCAGTACTGAGGAGCGACGCTGATCGGCTTGAGCAGTATTACCGGGACGGCGTGCCGTGGCGTTTGGGATTGGGGCTGTATCAAGGGGAACGATTACGTCCGCCATTGCATGCGGCTCTTGCCGGTTACCACGCTAAACAGAGGGAGAAAACGCCGGTAACGCCAGTGGAACCACAGACGATCAGCCTTAACAGTCTGGCGCTGTTTGATGTGGGACAGGCGAAACTGAAAGCGGATTCAACCAAAGTATTAGTCAACGCACTAATGAACATCCGCGCCAAACCGGGCTGGATGATCCTCATCACCGGCCACACTGATTCCACCGGCGATGCCACGAAAAATCAGGCGCTGTCACTGGCACGCGCCGAAGCAGTCCGCGATTGGATATTACAAACCAGCGACATACCGCTGGCTTGCTTCACTGTACAAGGCAAGGGAGCAACGAGTCCGATCGCGACTAACACAACCGCTGCGGGGCGAGCCGCCAACCGCAGGGTTGAAATTCGTCTGATACCGCGTGTAGCCGCCTGTGCGCGACCGCAGAAGGTACCGGACACCTTATCAACAACGTCGCCGTTACAGGCGACATCACTCAAGTAACAACTAGGAGTAATCATTATGGCGATTCCCGCTTATTTATGGCTGAAAGATGACGGCGGTGCTGACATCAAGGGTTCTGTCGATGTGCAGGGCCGGAAAGGGAGTATCGAAATTGTGGCGTTGGAACATATGTTGCATATCCCGACGGACAACAATACCGGCAAACTGACGGGGACTCGTGTACACGCTCCGCTGGTATTCACCAAAGAGGTGGATGCATCAAGTCCCTATCTATACAAAGCGGTCACCACCGGCCAGACCCTGAAATCCGCTGAAATCAAGTGGTACAGCATTGATGACGCAGGTCAGGAGAAAGAGTACTTCATCACCCAACTGGACAACGTGAAAGTGGTGAGAGTGGCGCCGCTGATGCATGACATCAAAGACCCTGCCAAAGAGAAGCACAACCATCTGGAACGCATTGAGTTGCGCTACGAAAAAATCACCTGGACCTACAAAGACGGCAACATCATTCACGCTGATGCGTGGAATGAGCGCACGACGGCGTAACGAGCGTGGCAGACGGTTTAATCCGTCTGCGGTTTTTTCATTTTTTGCGTGATAGCGGGGGCGGGAGGCCCCGCTGTAAAAAAATACGAATCTAGATAAATCATAACCTTATGGGCCTCGGTATACGGCTATGGGCGGTAGCGTGCCCGCATGACTGAGGAATAATCGGAAGAAAATATGACGAATCCAACCCCGATGATCATCTTTGATCACAGCCGCTACAAGTTAAAAGTGCGGGGCAATAAAGCGCCGCTGGATGTGCTGACCTTTACCGGGCAGGAAGCCTTAAGCCAGCCGTTTCGCTATGCCATTGAATTCACCAGTGCGGAGAAAGGGATTGAACCGGCCCAGATGCTGATGCAGAACGCCGCATTTACCCTGACTTCGCCTGAAATCAATCCGGGGATACGGTGGATGCCGATTGTACCTTCGGCGCCGCTGCGCTCAGTTTACGGGGTGATCAGCGGCTTCAAACTGCTCTCTACTTCGCGGGACGAAAGCCGTTATGAAGTGACGCTGGAGCCCCGGCTGGCGCTGATGGCGAGAAGCCATCAATACGCCATCTACCAAAAACTGTCGGTGCCGGAGATTGTGGAGAAAATCCTGCGGGAGCGGCATGGCTTTCGCGGGCAGGACTTCCTGTTCAGTCTGGCCTACAACTACCCGAGGCGGGAACAGGTGATGCAGTATGGCGAAGATGACCTGCGCTTTATACAACGCCTGCTGGCGGAAGTGGGCATCTGGTACAAAGTCACCGCGGATGACCGGTTAAAGATCGACGTGGTGGAGTTTTACGACGACCAGCGTGACTACCAGTTCAACGTCTACCTGCCGGCCCGCAATCCGTCAGGCATGCACGGCGGGGAGGACGCGGTGGTGTGGGGCATGGAGACCGCGTATCAGGTGGTGGAGGGAAAAATTACCACCCGCAATTATGACTACCACGATGCCCGGCCGTATCCCGGCTTAAACACCGGGGCGGATGTGGCGCGGGACGACCGAACGACCTATGGCGAAGCGTACCATTACCGCGATGACTACCGGATACCCGGCGACCGTTACGCCTATCAACCGGAGACGGAAAGTGGGGTGTTTTATGCCCGCCTGCATCACGAGCGCTACCTGAATCAACGCATTCGTTTGCGGGGGATGACTACCTCCGCCACGCTGGTGCCGGGGCAGGAATTGAAAGTGAAGGGTGACGCCCCGGAAGCGTTTCGCAAAGGGGCGATAATCACCCAGATCACGAGTAGCGCCCGTCGGGACAGCAGTTTTGAAATGGCGTTCACTGCCATTCCCTATTCCGAAACCGTGTGCTTTCGCCCGGAACGGATACCGAAACCGGTGATGGCCGGTACGATACCCGCACGCGTGAGCAGCACGAAAGTGAATGATACCTATGGCGATATCGACGAAAACGGCTTGTATCGGGTGTCATTTGACTTTGACCGGGAGAAATGGCCGCAAGGGAACGAAAGCCTGTGGGTGCGTCTGGCCCGTCCGTATGCGGGGGAGAAATATGGCTTTCACTGGCCGTTGCTGGAAGGTACCGAAGTCGCGATCGCCTTTGAAGGGGGCGACCCGGACCGGCCCTATATCGCCCATGCCCTGCACGATTCAGAGCACCCGGATCATGTCAATCTCTACAACTACAAACGCAATGTTCTGCGCACCCCGGCGAATAACAAACTGCGGATGGATGACGAACGTGGCCGGGAACATATCAAACTGAGTACCGAATACGGCGGTAAAAGCCAGTTAAATCTCGGTCATCTGGTCGATAGCCAGCGCCCACACCCGGATAAACGGGGGGAAGGCTTTGAGTTGCGAACCGACGACTGGGGCGCGATTCGGGCCGGCAAAGGGCTGTTTATCAGTGCGGATAAACAGGCTCGTGCGGGTGGCGAGGTGCTGGCGATGGAGGCGGCGCTGAATCAACTTCAACAAGCGCAGATCTTAACCGAGGCATTATGCGGCGCAGCTGAAATGGCTAAAGCGGAACTGGCGGATTTGCAGCAACAGAAAGCGCTATTAAGTGAAACCTTAGCCGAGTTGAAAAAATCCGCACTGTTACTGTCCGCGCCGGAGGGAATTGCACAGACGACGGCGAAAAGCCTCCAGTTGGCGGCCGGGGAAAATATTATCGCCACCAGTGGGAAAAGTACCGATTTCAGCGTGTTGAAAAAATTCACGGTGGCGGCGGGTGACAGGATCAGCCTGTTTGCCCAAAAACTGGGCATAAAACTGTTTGCCGGCAAAGGCCGGGTAGAGATTGAAGCGCAGGGTGATGAGATGGGGCTGGCGGCGCTGAAAGATATCACGGTGAATAGCCATGAGGGAAAAGTGATCATCAGCGCCAAAAAAGAGATTTTGTTGGTCAGTGGTGGTGGTTATATCCGAATAGGGAATGGTCAGGTGGAGTGTGGCGCGCCCAATCACATTATCCAACGAGCGACAGCGTGGCAGAAGTTTGGCGGGCAGAGCGTCAGTCAGTCCATACAGCAATGGCAAACAGCAAATTACGCAGTAACGCCGAAAGCGGTACGGGCTTATAAGATTTCTCCGTTAGCCCGTCAGAATATGCAGCTCCATGCCGAAGATGGCGGCGTACAGGCATTATCAACCGCACAGAATGGAAAAAGCCCCTTGCAAAAGCAGGTTGGGGTGGAAATCAGTCAATTGAAAATAAAAGATGAGGAGTAAATGATGAGTGAACCGAAGGAAAATGAGATTTTTATTCATCCTGAATATGATGAACTGGGTCTCCCTTATTACAACGTGCCGAATGCCAGAATTGAAGAAAATCTGGTGGCGACGTGTTTGAAATACGCGACTAAAGTGATCCCGGTGATTTTTCTGCCGGGGGTGATGGGGAGTAATTTAAAGTTAAAACCGAAACGGGAGGGGGAGAGGGGTAAGTCAGTCTGGCGATTAAATTCAAAATATAGTTCTGACGTTTTATTATGGATGTTCAGGGGAGCATCTTACAGGAAAGAAACTTTAGACCCGAATAAAACGGAAGTTGATGATTCCGGGGATATTACGCCTGATCACACTGAGAAGAATAAATTTCAGACTTGCAAGCAGCGCGGTTGGGGGGAGATAGCCCATATGAGCTATGGCACTTTCCTCCCTTGGCTTCAAGCGGTGTTGGATGATGAGCGTCTGGCCTTTGAGTACTGTCTGGCAGGGAAGGATGAAAAAACCCTTCGGCAACGTATGGTTGATATGAACCTGAATGCGGAGTGGGGGGAAGAGCCGCTTACCGAGGCCGAGGTTGACCATAGTTATGATTTTCTCTACCCGGTTCATGTGATGGGCTATAACTGGCTGCAATCTAATGAGGAGTCTGCCAAGAGGCTGAAACAATATGTGGATGAGGTTTTAGCTTTCTATGGTAAACGGTGTGCAACTAAAAAGGTGATTTTAGTCACTCATTCAATGGGAGGGCTGGTTGCTCGTTATTATTCAGAACTGCTGAATGGCAGAGATAAAATTTTAGGCATTGTGCATGGGGTGATGCCCGCTACGGGGGCACCGACCACCTATAAAAGAATGAAAACCGGTGAAGATGGTAAGACAAGCCTAGTTGTGGGTTACGATGGTGAAGATATGACGCCAGTGCTGGCGCAGTCTCCCGGCCCATTACAGCTTCTGCCGGGAAAGGAGTATGGTAGAGGCTGGTTACGTATCGCTGATGGTAAAATGACGCATAGACTGCCGAAATCAGATCCGTATGAAGAAATTTATTTGGAAAAGGATCGCTGGTGGGGATTATGTGAAACCCGGCTTTTAAACCCGGATAAAAAGGAGAAGTGGAAAGATGAAGCAAGCTGGAATAGTTATCGGGAGTTGATAAAGAACACAGTCAAACCATTTATTGAAGAGTTAACCAATAAGTACCATCCGAATACTTATGCCTTTTATGGTGCTAGTGAGAAAAACCCCTCGTATGGCGTTATTTTATGGCAAGAGGATAAACTAAATTATGATACCTATAGCCGTGCTAATCGTTATGACAGACCGGGGGATTATTCCGGTATGGCATTTGATCAGCCATTATACGATCCTATTAATATGGAATTAGGTTCAACCCGTACTGTTCATCTTTCTGCCGGGTCTTCATCGTGGGGATATAAAAATATTACATTTACAATGGCGCCACCTAAAGAGCCGGGAGATGGGACGGTGCCGGTGCAGTCTGGTCGTATTACAACTAGGTATTTACGCAGCTTGTTGGCAACAGAAGTCGACCATGAAGGTGCATATAAAGAGGCTAACGGGACGGAAGAGACTGTTGCCCGGTTATTCACCTTACGCTCAATTGTGAAGATGGTGCAGGCGGTGAAAATTGAATAGGAAAACAACCTTACTGACTTTAGCGGTTATTTATACCTTATGGTGGCATATGCCGGTATTTTATTGCCCGATTTTAACTGAAAAGGAAAAAAAAGTGACAACTGAAATGTTAGCGAATATGCAGCCTCGTTGTGTGGGCCGTTATTTGATAGATCTTCCTGCCGGATTTGAAAATGTTGCCAATCGAGGGATATTTATTGGTGATGCGCAAATAGAAACCGAGCGTTTACATCCACCTGCATTTAAACAGCGGATACAGTTAAGAGAGCAAGA
>NZ_JAZGJN010000225.1:0-28004 GCF_038085095.1 Photorhabdus sp. P32
CTTCTGATTGTAGATGGGCTTATATTTAGTGACTAAGCTATGATTAGATGTTATAAACCCGCTTTTTTTAAACTGGAAATCTGGTATCTTTCTGTCTCGGTCAGTTGTGTATAGGCCATAGTGCATTTTCCTGTGGCGGGAAAGATGCCTACTATAGCAACTGACCGCCTTTCTGAAAAATTGCACTTATTAGTCGAATCCGCCTAATAATATGAATGCAGGATTGTATAAAATATTTAACAATATTAACCGTATTAAAAAAATTTTCTCAAATGAAATATTTTTCATGGCAACACTGTAATTATAATAATTATTGCTCCGACTCTATTGTTGATTCTGTTGTTTTGATTTGCTTTTTATTTTATTTGGGCTTTTCTTCGGGTATTTAAGTATTTATTTGTAAAAAGAGTTTTTTAAAATTGCAGCTTGTTTGTAAAAAACATTCTTATTGTAAAGAGGAATTATTTTCCATCTTTAATTTAAATCATATTCATAATTTCATTGTTCAATAATATCTATAGATTTTTATTTTGTTGTGATTCTTTAAATGAAATCCATTTGTTATTTTTATTTGTATTTTATAATAATACCTCATGAGATAAATATAAAATTGAAATTTTTAATTAACACACATTAAAAGGTAGCGATATATCACAGAAATATTCTCTTTAATTAATGAAAAAAGTGGGAAATTACATTAATATTTTAGATTGTGTAATTTAAATATTGTATTCAATCACTTTCTGTAAAGTGAATAAATATTTACCTAATTAATTCTCATCGTAATTATTTTTCTGGCATATCCGCTATCGAAGTACCTATATTTTTTGCCAGGAAAAATTGACATTTTCGCTCTGGCAAATCTGGTCATTAGCCAAAAGCAAGATTTTGACTGTTAGCAGTTTAGTGACATAACGGGTAGTGATGGCAGTATACCTTATGGATTTCAAGATGCATCGCGACGGCAAGGGAGCGAATCCCCGGGAGCATAGATAACTATGTGACCGGGGTGAGTGAGCGCAGCCAACAAAGAGGCAACTTGAAAGATGACGGGTATAGATACTTTGGAACTTGGCTGAATAGACAACGGATATATGAAGTTATCCTAAATGTATAAACTTAAATTCAGAGGAATTCTCATGGATAAAATAAGAACGGTTTCTGAGACTTTGGCAGTATTACATCAGCGTCACCATCTGTTTGGTATAGAACGACAGCCAAAGCAACTTAAGACCTCCGACTTTGATGGGCCGGTAGTCTTTTCTAACGATCAGAAAACGGCTACTGTGCTGCCGGCATTTTTTACGGTACAAACTATACAAGAACTGAAGGCGCTCGGTGGTGTGCCAGACAGTCAGTATGGCTCTGGAAAAATGGAACCCCATCATCCGTTACCTGAACCGTTTTCCGCTGAACGACTGGCAGACGTCTTTGGTAATCATATTGATTTATGTAAAGCTTTCCGTGCCTATATCTATGGTGATTCTGCTTTGGTCAAAGATTATGAGGAAATCCTTAATGCTAAGCGTTTTCCGATGAAAGTTGCGTTATATAGTGGTGACGAGCTCACAATTACCAAAGATAAACCATTGATTATTGAAGATAAAGATTGCTATGGCGAACCTGTTGTCTTGATATACAACCAGATCGCCATTGAACCAGGAGGTGAAATTATTTACTGCACTAATGGTAAGGTTAAAGCTAATACTATTGTAGTTAATGGAAGCGCTCAGAAACCGGACTTTATCAGTAAAGGCAGCGATGGAGCTAATGGTTTTGATGGTGAATTAGGACGTAACGGGTTTAGCGGCGGAGATGGTGTTGCGGGTATAGAGAAGGCATACGGCTGCGCCGTTGAAGCCACAGCAGGTACTGATGCAACTGACGGCTCTTCCGGGGGATTGGGGATGGGGGGTGGAAATGGTGGAAATGCCTATGACATAGTTATTGATGTTGAACTTCTTATTGGGCCAATAAATCTGGTATCGATAGGCGGCAATGGTGGAAATGGCGGTGATGGCGGACATGGAGGGAATGGCGGGACAGGGGGTAATGGCGGTAATAAAGTCGGCGAATGTAGCGCAGGGAGTGGGGGTAATGGGGGTAATGGCGGCGATGCAGGGCATGCGGGTAATGGGGGGAACGGTGGAGATAGCGGTAACGTATATATTAATGTTTCTGAAGGTCAGCCAGTAATTAGTGTCCAGTCATATGGAGGTCATGGCGGTAATGGCGGGAAAGGAGGGAAAGGTGGAGAAGGCGGGAAAGGCGGCGCTGGTCACAGTAGTCAATCAGGAGTATCGGGTCAAGATGGTATTGATGGAAAACCAGGAGAGGCAGGTGTAGCTGGCAAGATATATGTTAACGGTAATGTACAGCGTTAATCCTTAGGGGTGAAATAATCAGACTGGTTTGAACGACTATAATTGAGCTGACGATTTGGCGTCGATGAGTAAATATAATAATTTTTTGCAAGTGATTAATCGAAGTAAGAAATATCAATGTGAATCGGCAGCGGGTCTGATAGCTCATGAAATTGGAAGTTTTGTCCGACAGAACCGGGGGGAGCCGTCACCATGTTAAATTGCCGATTTGCCCGTGCTGAACTATAAATTGCACTACGAAGTGAACTACAACCAGATGTGCAGCTATTTCCAATAGCTGCACTACCCTATGGATATCAAGATGCTTCGCGACGACAAGGGAGCGAACCCCCCGGAAGCATAGCGAACTATAGTGATCGGGGTGAGTGCGGCCAACAAAGAGACAACTTGAAAGATAACGGGTATATTTGTATTTGATAATAATACCTCATGAGATAAATATAAAATTGAAGCTTTCAATTAGTATCTATTAAAAGAACGTGATATATCACAGAAATATTTTCTATCATTAATGGAAAAAATGGTAATTTACATTAATATTTTAAATTGAGAAATCTAAATATTGTATCTAATTACTTCCTGTAAAGAGAATAAGTATTTACCTAATTAATTCTCATTGAAATTATTTTTCTGGCCTGCTTGTTGTTGAAATGGTTATATTCTTTGTCAGAAAAAATCGATATTTTCGCTCTGGATAATATGGTGATTAGCCAGAAGCGAAATTCTAACTATGAGCAATATTAGTGATATAACCGGTAGTAATTGATAGAAATAGATACTTTGGAGCTTGGTTAGATGGGTAATTGATATATGAAGTTATTTTAAATGTATAAATTTAAACTTAGGAGAACCTTCATGGAAAAAATAAGAACGGTTGCTGAAACTTTGGCAATATTACATCAATATCATCATCCGCTTGGTCTGGAACGACAGCCAAAGCAACTAAAGACCTCCGACTTTGACGGGCCGGTAATATTTTCTAACGACCCGGAAACGGCGACTGTGCCGCCTGCATTTTTTACCGTACAAACGATACAAGAGCTGAAAGCACTCAACGGTGTGCCTGACAGTCGGTATGGCTCTGGAAAAATGGCACCTTATCATCCGTTACCTGAACCGTTTTCTGCTGAACGCCTGGCAAATGTCCCGGCTAATCATATTGATTTATGCAAAGCCTTTCGCGCCTATATCTATGGTGATTCTGCTTTGGTCAAAGATTATGAAGAAATTCTTAATGCTAAGCGCTTTCCGATGAAAATTGCGTTATATAGTGGCGATGAGATCACTATTACTGCAAATAATCCATTGATTATTAAAGATAAAGATCAAAGTGACGAACCTATTTTCTTGGTGTATGACCGGATAACCATTGGACCGGAAGGTAAAGTTATTTGCTGTGCTAATGGTCGGATTGAAGCGAATGTCATTCAGGGGGCTGAAAGTGGTCCACAACTCTTTATCAGTAAAGGGTTAGATGGAGCATTTGGTGCTAATGGCGTAGCTGGAAGCCGTGGCGCTGATGGTGTTGATGGTTCACCAGGTCGTCAGGATAAACATGCCTGTACCGTCAGCACTTCATCAGGTTCTGATGGAATCATAGGTACTCAGGGAGCAAGAGGCGCGGATGGCGAACCAGGTGGATTGTCAGCGCAACTAAAGGTGGTATGTACTCATGTGGTTGGAGAGATAAAATTATGGTCAGTGGGCGGCGATGGTGGTCGGGGTGGTAATGGCGGCACTGGCGGTAATGGCGGTAAGGGGGGGGATGGAGGTTATGGTAGTTTGTATGGTGGTCGTCTTAATTATATTGGTGATGAAACACTGTGTAAGGCTGCGAAGGGAGGAGATGGAGGAGATGGCGGGAATGGAGGCGATGGGGGTAATGGAGGTCGTAGTGGAGATGGGGGTAACATAGATTTTAGCTATTCTACTGGTCAGCCAATCTTTTCGAGTTGGTCAGCACCCGGTTTTGTCGCGCCTGGCGGTAAGGGGGGGTATGGAGGGAAAGGCGGTGATGGCGGTATTGGTGATATCGTATACAGTGCGGATGGATACGTAAGTCAAGACGTATCTAATTCCGGCAAGGCGGGTAGAAGGGGTATAGCCGGAAGTCAAGGTGGGCGAGGAGGTCAAGGGCTGGTATATGTCAACGGCAAATTGAGTGAGCTGAAGACAAAAGTGTTTCCTAAAGAAGAGCTATTTGGAAACGGGTAGGCTCGGGTTTTTGCTGGTATCGCATTCTGTTCCAGGCAATCCAATTTACTCGAACATAATGATAGAAGATAAGTTAATGGCAGACTCAGGATAGCGTTACATACCCTTTGAAAATAAAAACTTGGCTCGATTTGCAGGTTTTATATCGAGCCAAATAGCGTTAAAACAACTGCCCTAAACTTGTAGTGTAAAATTTTCGGAAAAAAGTTATTTTAACCAACCTTTCTGCTGTGCGATTTCCAGTTGCGGCAGCAGATATTGCCATAATTCAGGGTAGACATCGGCAATGAATTTATTGCGGTTAATGACTTGCTCAAAACGAATACCGTCTTCTACCCAACTTTGTCCTTTATTATGCAGATTCATCAACATCGGCATTAGTCTATCCAGCGTAAGAGCAAAACGGGCGTCTTGGCTTTCTGCTGCTTCATACTCTTGCCAAAGTGACATGAAATGATTTTTCTGTGGTTCGGGAAGTAAACCAAAAAGACGGTCGGCGGCTTTGATTTCCTGTTCATGAATGGCTTCACGGGCTGCTAAATCGTAAACCATCACATCACCTGCATCAATTTCTACAATATCGTGAATTAATGCCATTTGAATAACCCGCTGGATATCTACCCCTTTTACATAGGGCGCAAAACTCATTGCGGCGATAGCAAAATGCCAACTATGCTCGGCTGAATTTTCCCGACGATGGTTATCCAGTAACTTAGTTCGCCGCTGAACTTGTTTCAGCTTATCCAACTCCATCAAAAAACCGATGACATTCGTAAAAGGGCCAAAATCAACGGCAGGTACTGCTAACGACATATAAACCTCATTAATTATTTTTCTTCATTGAGAGAATAAGGCAGAGGCTGAATAGTTAATGAATGTCCCTCATCGTCACGAACACGGAATACACTATTGCTTTCCATATCATTATTCATGACGACTTGTACCCAGACACTCTCATCATTCAGCTTAACGGCAGCCAAAACGGTACCCGTTCTCCGCCACTTATCTCCTAATTGCCATTCCAAATCATCTCCGGCTACAGGAATTTTGGCAGCGCTGCCAGCCAGCCAGTACATGGCCCGTTTATTTGCTCCGCGATATTTAGCACGGGCCACCATTTCTTGGCCGGTATAACACCCTTTTTTAAAACATATTCCTCCTTCCAGTGCTTGAAGGTTGGTTGCCTGAGGAATAAATTTCGCGCTGTTTGCCGCATCAATAACTGGGAAGCCAGCTTCAATATCCAGAGCTAACCACTGTTGGCTGTTATTAAGCGGAGCTTGAAGTTTTTCTGTTAATTGCTCAGCAGTTGCTGTATCGGTAATCAACATGAAACGCTCAGATGGCAGGGCAAAATGGAGCAAAGTCGTCATTTCATGTTCAACGACAGCATTATCAGCATCGGGTAGTGTTGGGAAAATATTATTCAGCGCCTCGCGGCAGTTTTTACCTGCAACACCAAGCAGTACGGCGTTTTCATCCTGAACTAGCGTCATTTTGGAGAATACGGCATATTTTTTCAGTTCTATAAGTTGGTTTTCCAGCACACTGCGGCGCTCAATATAAGCAAGGCTTTCACCATGATGGAAGAGGCGCAGATTACTCCACATTTTGCCTTTTGCATCACAGTGCGCGCTAAGCACATGTTGATTCGTTGCAAGTGCGGAAATATCTGCTGTAACCTGACCTTGTAGATATTTTTCTGTATCCGGTCCAGTTGCGGTTACCAGCCCCCAGTCATCCAGAGATATTAACGTCAGGGGAAGGATTGATGAAGACAATGGAGATTGTGAAGAAAACGGAGTTTTATAAGCCATGACACATCCTGCCAGTCAGATATTTGAGCCAATGATGCATAATGGTAAAAGAGCTGAGGCACAATGCAAGTAGTTATTATTGCTATTAGCTGGCATGATGCATCAATTGGCCGGGCGACTTAATGGCTAATGGCGTTAAAAACTAACAATGAGAATTAAAAAGGGGATCTTTTGAACATGGATATTGATAATAAAGCGCGTATTCATTGGGCATGTCGGCGTGGAATGCGTGAGTTGGATATTTCAATTATGCCGTTTTTTAAGTATGAATATGACTCACTCAGCGATGATGATAAACGACTTTTTATTCGCTTGCTTGAATGTGCTGATCCTGATCTATTTAACTGGCTGATGAATCATGGACATCCAGAAGATGAAGAGCTATTTCGCATGATTAAACTTATTCAGAATAGAAATAAAGATCGTGGTCCTGTGGAAATGTGATCTCAGGGTATCTTGGCATACCCAGTTAATTTCTACCTGTGTTCATGGTGCAATAGCGCTTGTCGTACTACTTGCTCCGTGGCCTGCGGATGATGCTATTTTCTGGATTTTCTGGCTTCCTCTAGTACTGTTGATTATTGCCAGTTGGGGGCATAGTCAGAAAAATATCCGTAAATCACAAGGGCTTTTAGTCCTGTTTAGTGATAATAAGCTGCAATGGAAGAAGCGCGAGTGGCGAATTATCCGGCGGCCGTGGCTGTGTCGCTATGGCATATTAATTACGGCTCAATCTTTTTATAACCAGAAAAAAATCCGTTTATGGGTCGCATCCGATGGTATGTCACAGGATGAATGGAGGCATATTAATCAACTGTTGTTGCAATATCCTGATATCTGATTGAGCTGAAATTTTTCTGATTTAAAGCAGAGGCTCCATTTCTTGCAGGATTTGCATACACCATTGCGATAAACGATCATCAGTTTGTTCATACTGGTTTACGTCATCTAACGCCAGCCCGACAAATTGTGAGCCATTATCTGTTAATGGTTTCGGGCTGGTAAATTCATAACCTTCAGTCGGCCAGAAGCCAATGAAATGCACGCCGGAAGGGCGTAAATGGTGATATAACATACCGAGAGCGTCAAGGAACCAATCGCCATAATCAATTTGATCGCCCATACCATATATAGCGACAATTTTCCCCTGTAAATCGAGGGAAGGGATTTGATCCCAAATAGCCAGCCAATCTTCCTGTAATTCGCCAAAGTCCCAGGTTGGAATGCCAAGAATCAGTACAGAGTACTGTTCCATTAATTCAGGTGCTGTTTCTTTGATATTGTGGAGATCAACTAAATCCTCACCGAGGATATCGCGAATTTTCTCTGCTACCATCTCGGTGTAGCAGGTGCTGGAGCCGTAAAAAAGACCAATTTTCATCATTAATCATTATGGTTTTTGAATATCTGGATTGGCATTGTAACAGAAGAATGGCTTTTTCAGGCATAATAGCCAGCAGAGATGTGCAGATTTAAGGAAAGTGTTTCGTGTCAAAACAACCAACTCAGTTGACTAATCCACTGATAGAACAATTTCTTGATGCTATCTGGTTGGAACATGATCTTGCGGAAAATACGCTGGCTTCTTACCGGTTGGATTTGCAGGCGCTGGATAACTGGTTGATACATCATGGTCATAATTTATTATCTGTCCAGACGATAGATTTACACTCTTTTCTGGCAGAGCGCGTGGATGGAGGGTATAAAGCCAGTAGTTCGGCGCGTTTACTCAGTGCTATGCGCCAGTTGTTTCTCTATTTTTATCGGGAAAAAATGCGGGAAGATGATCCGACAGCACTTTTGTCCGCACCGAAATTACCAAAGCGATTGCCCAAAGATTTGAGTGAAAAGCAGGTAGAAGATCTACTTAATGCGCCCTGTATAGATCAACCCGTGGAGCTAAGGGATAAAGCAATGCTTGAAGTGCTTTATGCCTGTGGTTTACGGGTATCTGAGTTGGTGGGATTGACACTTTCCGATGTCAGTTTGCGTCAGGGCGTGGTGAGAGTAATTGGTAAAGGGAATAAAGAACGGTTAGTGCCTTTAGGGGAAGAAGCGATTTACTGGTTAGAGCATTATCTGGAATATGGGAGAGCCGGGCTGCTGAATGGGGCAACGCTGGATGTCCTTTTTCCTAGCAACCGGAGGCGACAAATGACCCGACAAACATTCTGGCATCGTATTAAACATTATGCGCTGCTGGCTGGAATCGACGCTGAACGGTTATCTCCTCATGTTTTGCGTCATGCATTTGCCACACATTTGCTTAATCACGGCGCCGATTTACGCGTTGTGCAGATGTTATTGGGGCATAGTGACCTATCCACAACACAAATATATACTCATGTAGCAACAGAACGGCTTAAATTGCTACATCAACAACATCATCCGCGTGGGTGAGCACGGATTTAAAGGAACCGAAAATGAAAAAAAGCGTGTTATTTTTCCCTCTTTTGCTGGCCTGGTTTAGCGGAAATGCGCTTGCTGAGGATGATGCTGTCCATAGAACAATGCAGAAACTAGGGATAAAAGCAGAAAACATCCAGCCATCGCCGATTGTTGGTTTAAATACGGTAGTGACCGAGCAAGGGATCATTTATCTATCTGATGATGGGAAATATTTATTGCAAGGGCCAATTTATGATGTCAGTGGTAGCTCTCCTGTGAATGTTAGTAATCAATTGTTGATGAAAAAACTGGAAGCAATGAAAGATCAAATGATCATCTATAAAGCGCCGGAAGAGAAGCATGTGGTTACCGTTTTCACTGATATTACCTGTGGTTACTGCCATAAATTGCATGAAAGCATGAAAGAGTACAATAAACTGGGTATTACTGTGCGCTATCTGGCATTCCCTCGTCAGGGTATGCAGCACCAATCTGCTAAAGATATGCAATCTATCTGGTGCAGCGCAACACCACAGAAATCACTGGATGCTGCGTTTAAAAATGATGATGTTTCGCCAATTAAGGGCTGTAAGGTGGATATTGCTAACCATTACAAACTGGGTCTCCAGTTTGGCGTGCAGGGAACGCCGGCGATTGTCCTTAATGATGGCAGCCTGTTAGGTGGATATATGCCGCCAGAGGCTTTGGCAGCAGCACTGGCGCAACGTGGTAAATAAGTTTAGTGAATATTGAAACACAACTTCGCCGCCGCCCGGCGGTGGATGACAGCCATCTTCCACAACAGATTCATCCGTTACTGCGTCGTTTATATGCCATTCGTGGTATTCAGCAAGCGAATGAATTGGAACGTGGCGTTCAAGGGTTATTGAATTACCAGCATTTGAGTGGCGTGGAACAGGCGGTGGCGCTTTTGTTAGCTGCGCTTCATGAACACTGGCGTATCGTTATTGTCGGTGATTTTGATGCTGATGGCGCCACCAGTACGGCATTGGCGATCCGCTCATTACGCTCGATGGGATATCGCCATCTGGATTATCTGGTGCCAAATCGTTTTGAAGATGGTTATGGTTTAAGTTCACAGGTGGTGGAAGAGGTCGTCAAAAAAGGCGCTGACCTGATTATTACCGTGGATAATGGCATCTCTTCCCATGAAGGAGTTGCGGCTGCCCATCAGCGCCATATGAAAGTGATTGTCACGGATCATCACTTGCCGGGCGATGTTTTGCCAGCCGCTGATGCCATTATTAATCCCAATTTGTCCGATTGCTCGTTTCCGTCTAAATCACTGGCTGGGGTTGGCGTCACATTCTATCTGATGTCTGCTTTAAGAGCGGCGCTGAGAAAAGAGCAGTGGTTTGAAAAGCAAGGAATCGCGCTGCCGAATCTGGCGGAAATGTTGGATTTGGTTGCGTTAGGCACCGTTGCCGATGTTGTGCCTTTGGATACTAATAACCGGATTTTAGTTTATCAGGGCTTGAATCGTATTCGTGCAGGGCGTTGTTGCGCGGGGATACGTGCATTACTGGAAGTTTCCAAGCGTGATGCTTATAAGCTGACAGCCAGTGATTTGGGGTTTTTTCTGGGGCCAAGACTGAATGCCGCCGGTCGCCTTGATGATATGTCCATTGGCGTCACTTTATTGCTCACTGACGACATGACAAAGGCGCGTCAGATAGCTTGCGAACTGGACGGTCTTAACCAGACGCGTCGTGAAATAGAGCAGGGAATGCAACAAGAAGCACTGCAAATCTGTGACAAACTTGAACGTACCAGTATTGAGTTGCCTTATGGGCTAGCGCTTTACCATCCAGAATGGCATCAAGGGGTAGTCGGAATTCTGGCTTCCCGGATTAAAGAACGTTTTCATCGGCCGGTTATCGCTTTTGCCCCGGCGGGGGACGGTATTTTGAAAGGATCTGGTCGTTCAGTGCAGGGGTTGCATATGCGTGATGCCCTTGAGCGGCTTGATACTTTGCATCCGGGGTTGATACTTAAGTTTGGCGGTCATGCAATGGCGGCCGGTTTATCACTTGAACAGGATAAATTTGAACGATTCCAGCATCACTTTTCTGCGTTAATGGCGGATTGGTTAGATATTTCGCAACTTGAAGGTGTTATCTGGAGTGATGGTGAATTAACGAATAATGAACTGTCATTGGATATTGCAGAAATGTTGCGTGATGGCGGTCCTTGGGGGCAGGCATTCCCGGAACCGGTTTTTGACGGCAAATTCAAGCTACTGCAACAGCGCATTGTTGGAGAACGTCATTTAAAGGTGATGGTGGAGCCATTAAATGGTGGGCCGATGCTGGATGGTATCGCGTTCAATATCGATCCTACCCGCTGGCCGGACAACAGTGTCCGCGAAGTGGAACTTGCCTATAAACTGGATGTTAATGAATTTCGCGGCAACCGAAATGTACAGCTTTTGATCCAGCATCTCTGGCCTTATTGACAGTTTGATGAGCAGATAGTCAGTCACTGTCACGTACTCTTTATGAATGCGTGACAAATCTATTGAAGTGCTATAAACCCTGTGGCGAATCCGCTACAATACGCGGTTCGAAAATTATCCATTTATCTACGACTATACAACGTAAGACACGAAAATATGTTTGAAATTAATCCGGTAAAAAACCACATTCAGGACCTGTCTGAGCGGACAACGGTTCTGAGGGGGTATCTTTGACTACGATGTCAAAAAAGAGCGTTTAGAAGAAGTTAATGCTGAATTGGAACAGCCTGATGTTTGGAGTGAACCGGAGCGGGCACAGGCTTTAGGTAAAGAACGCTCCTCATTAGAAGAGATTGTTGAAACCATTGATCAGCTTGAGCAGGGTCTTGAAGATGTACAGGGCTTACTGGAACTGGCAGTAGAAGCTGACGATGAAGAGACCTTTAATGAAGCTGTGGTAGAGCTGGAACAGCTTGAAGAAAAATTGGGTCAATTAGAATTTCGCCGCATGTTTTCTGGCGAGTACGACAGTGCTGACTGTTATCTTGACTTGCAGGCAGGCTCTGGTGGCACCGAGGCTCAAGATTGGGCAAGTATGCTGATGCGTATGTATCTGCGTTGGGCTGAATCCAAAGGCTTTAAAACTGAAATCATTGAAGAATCAGATGGTGAAGTTGCTGGCCTGAAATCAGCGACCATTAAGATCATGGGCGATTATGCTTATGGTTGGTTGCGTACTGAAACCGGTGTTCACCGTTTGGTACGTAAAAGCCCATTTGATTCTGGCGGTCGTCGTCATACTTCATTCAGTTCTGCTTTCATCTATCCCGAAGTGGATGATGATATTGATATTGAAATTAATCCGGCAGACTTACGTATTGATGTTTATCGTGCGTCTGGCGCGGGTGGTCAGCATGTTAACAAAACAGAATCTGCGGTGCGTATTACCCATATTCCAACCAACATTGTGACTCAGTGTCAGAATGATCGTTCTCAGCATAAAAACAAAGACCAGGCGATGAAACAGCTAAAAGCGAAGCTGTATGAACTGGAAATGCAGAAAAAGAACGCCAATAAACAGGAAATGGAAGAGAATAAATCCGATATTGGTTGGGGTAGTCAAATTCGCTCTTATGTTCTGGATGACTCACGCATCAAAGACTTGCGCACTGGCGTTGAAACGCGTAATACACAAGCGGTGCTGGATGGTGATCTAGATAAATTCATTGAAGCAAGCCTTAAAGCTGGCTTATGAGGAACTAAAATGTCACAACAACAACAGGGGGCGGAACAGGCTCCTGATTTAAATAATGAATTGCAAACTCGCCGCGAAAAACTTGCTGCTTTACGGGAGAATGGAATTGCATTCCCGAATGATTTCCGTCGTGAAAATATTTCAGAAGATTTGCACGCGAAATACGACGACAAAACTCAGGAAGAGTTGGAAGCGCTGAATATTGAAGTGACGGTGGGTGGTCGTATGATGACGCGTCGCATCATGGGTAAGGCTTCTTTTGTAACGCTACAGGATATGGGCGGTCGTATTCAGTTATATGTTGCTCGTGACGATCTGCCGGAAGGCATTTATAACGAACAGTTTAAAAAATGGGATCTGGGAGATATTCTGGGTGCTCGCGGCAAACTGTTTAAAACCAAAACCGGTGAACTTTCCATTCACTGTACTGAATTGCGTCTGCTGACAAAAGCGCTGCGTCCATTGCCGGATAAATTCCACGGCCTAGCTGATCAGGAAACCCGTTACCGCCAGCGTTATTTGGATCTGATCGCCAATGACGAATCGCGCAAAACTTTCCAAATTCGCTCTCAAGTCTTGTCAGCCCTGCGTAGCTTTATGGTCAGTAAAGGCTTTATGGAAGTGGAAACGCCAATGATGCAGGTAATTCCTGGTGGTGCGGCGGCACGTCCATTTACTACTCACCACAATGCGCTGGATATTGATATGTATCTGCGTATTGCGCCGGAACTTTACCTGAAACGTCTGGTTGTTGGTGGTTTTGAACGGGTATTTGAAATTAACCGCAACTTCCGTAACGAAGGCGTATCTCCGCGTCATAACCCTGAGTTCACCATGATGGAACTCTACATGGCTTATGCGGATTACAAAGATTTGATCGTCCTGATAGAAGAGCTATTCCGCACGCTGACGCAGAATATTTTGGGGAATACTCTGGTTAAATATGGCGAGCAGGAATTTGATTTCGGTAAACCATTTGCCCAAATGACCATGAAAGAGGCCATTTGCAAATATCGTCCTGAAACCAACATGGCTGATTTGGATGATATGGATAAAGCGGTGGCTATCGCTGAGTCTCTTGGTATTGAAGTGGAAAAAGGTTGGGGCCTTGGTCGTGTTCAGTGTGAAATCTTTGAAGAAACGGCTGAAAGCAACCTGATTCAACCCACATTTATCACTGAATATCCGGCAGAAGTTTCTCCGCTGGCGCGTCGTAATGATGCAAATCCATTTATCACCGACCGTTTTGAATTCTTTATTGGTGGACGTGAGATTGGTAACGGCTTCTCAGAATTGAATGATGCCGAAGATCAGGCTGAACGTTTTGCTGAGCAAGTTCGCCAGAAAGACGAAGGTGATGACGAAGCCATGTTCTACGATGAAGATTATGTCACGGCTTTGGAACACGGTATGCCGCCAACCGCCGGTTTGGGTATTGGTATTGACCGTATGATTATGTTGTTGACAGATAGCCATACTATCCGTGATGTCATTCTGTTCCCGGCAATGCGCCCGCAGAAATAACCGTTTGAATTAAATTTCAAATTCCAACTCCCCTGTGGCATAGTTGCCGGGGGAGTTTTTATTTTCAACTGCCTGAAATATAGACAACTTAAACAGATAATGGCTTGCTGACGCCAACGAAGCCGCTATAATAATTTATGTTATCCCTAAGCGAGCGTAGTTCAATGGCAGAACGAGAGCTTCCCAAGCTCTATACGAGGGTTCGATTCCCTTCGCTCGCTCCAGTTTTGCTTCTCCCTAAAAAATGCTGAGTAGTTCGCATTGAAAATATATCTTTTGATATGATGTAAAAGAATTTACGAATAATAACCGATATAAGTTAATAACTAACTCATCGTCTAATATGAAAAGAATCCCGTTATTAAATCAACCCCGAATCAGCTAGGAGTGATGTATTTTGAGTGCGGATACATCACCATAGAAAGCATTCCATACCCTATGGATTTCAAGATGCTTCGCGACGGCAAGGGAGCGAATCACCGGGAGCATAGATAACGATGTGACCGGGGTGAACAAAGAGGCAACTTGAAAGATAATGGGTATATGGTAAATGAATAATTAATAGAGACTATTTACCATGAAAGAAAAACATTGGTCAAAAATTCAATTTTTACATGAAGCTGTAACTAATCCGAATATTGTCATCAAAGGAACTCATAGCTATTATAGCGATTGCTGGAGCGGCGGTTTTGAAGAATCTGTCGTTCGCTATTTGTACGGTGATAAAATCAGTCTTCAATGGGAGTCTAAATGGCCAATTGATAAATTGTATATTGGCGATTATGTTTGCATAGGTGCTGAAACTATCATTCTTATGGGTGGAAACAATACACACAGAGCGGATTGGTTCTGTTTATATCCATTCATGGAATATATTGAAGAGGCATATGTAGGTAAAGGTGACACACATATTCATGATGGTGTGTGGCTTGGTATGCGTTCAATGATTATGCCTGGCGTCACCATTGGTGAAGGCGCTATCGTTGCTGCTAATAGCGTCGTAACTAAAGATGTTGAGCCATATAGTATTGTCGCTGGAACACCTGCGAGATTAGTTAAATATCGCTTTGAGCCGCACATTATCAATGAGCTACTTGCGTTAAAAATATATGATTGGTCAGAAGAGAAATTTAATGCTTTAAAACCCTATCTCTGTGCTTCGGATATTAAGGCATTAAAATCTGCTGTAAGATCATATTAATGGAAATAGTTAATTAGTTCCGTAGAACAATTAATTAGTCTTGATTGGACTAATTAATTGTTATTTTTAAAATGTTCTATTATTGAATTATTTAACTGAAATGCATTAATTATTATCTGAAATACCGTTTCGGCATTCAAGCTGCAAATGGTATTTATTTAATATTTCTTCAATATAAAAGAAAATATGCTACTATCCTCTTATGAAAAGAAAAAATACACCGACGCCACATGATGCTATTTTTAAAAAGTTTTTAAGTCATATTGATACCGCCAGAGATTTTCTAGAGATACATTTACCTGCCACATTACGGGCAGTTTGTGATCTTGATACACTGCGACTGGAATCGGGGTCATTTATTGAGGACAATCTGCGGGTACATTATTCCGATATCCTGTATTCACTAAAAACTACGCAAGGCGAGAGTTATGTGTATTGTGTAATTGAACATCAGAGTTCCCCGGATAAGATGATGGCATTCCGGCTGATGCGTTACAGTATTTCAGCAATGCAGTGGCATCTGGAGCAGGGACATGAAAAATTGCCGCTGGTTATTCCGGTGTTGTTCTATCACGGAAAAGTGCGGCCGTATCCGTGGAGTACCAACTGGTTCGACTGCTTCGATGCTTCGGCTCTGGCGGAAGAGATCTATTCCAGCGCGTTTCCGCTGGTGGATGTGACGGTAATCCCGGATGATGAAATCCTGACGCACAAACGAGTTGCACTACTGGAAATAGTACAAAAACATATCCGGCAACGTGATATGGCGGAGTTACAGCAAGAGCTGACCATGTTGTTTGCGTATGATTATTATACATATGAGCTGCTAAAAAGCATGCTAAACTACATATTACTGGTGGGAGATACCGCCGATCCAGAAGGTTTTATCCGGCAACTGGCAGAACAGTTCCCGAAGTATGAGGAGGTACTGATGACAATAGCGCAGAAGTTGCAACATAAAGGACATCAAGAAGGGCTTAAGGAAGGATTACAGAAAGGTGAAAAAAAAGGTGAAGAGAAAGGTAAAAAACAGGCGGTTCTGGAAATCGCCTGTAGAATGATGAACAATGGTATCGATCATGAAACGATAATGAAAAGCACAGGGTTGAGCCAGAACGAACTTGAACAAATACGTCACTGATTCGTGCTGAGAGCCGTAATCGGTATTTAAAGATTCGTGTTAGAAGAGGGGCTTGTTCGGCGAATAGCTGAACCGTCCCCTAGAAATATGAAGAGGTAATTGATGACAATAGCGGATTTCAGGAAGCATACCAAGAAGGATTACAGAAAGGTGAAAAACGGGCGAGTCTGAAAATCGCGCGTGTATTGATGGATAATGGTATCGATAATGAAACAATAATGAAAAACACAGGGTTGAGCCAGAACGAACTTGAACAAATACATCACTGATTCGTGCTGAGAGCCGTAATCGGTATTTAAAAATTTGTGTTAGAAGAGGGGCTTATCCGGCGAATAGCTGAACCGTCCCCTGGAAATATGAGGAGGTAATTGATGACAATAGCGCAAAAACTGGAGCAGAAAGCGTTCCGAGAAGGATTTCAGGAAGCATACCAAGAAGCATATCAAGAGGCATACCAAGAAGGATTACAGAAAGGTAAAAAACAGGAGATTCTGGAAATCGCCTGTAGAATGATGAACAATGGTATTGATCATGAAACAATAATGAAAACTACTGGATTGAGCCAGAACGAACTTGAACAAATAGCCGATTGACTTATGCCGATACCTTAATCGGCATGAAAGTTCGTGTAAATAAGTAGGCAAAACTTTACATATAAGCGGTATATTATTTGGATAAATTTGGAATCATACTTTTTCTGTCGGGTATTAAGCTTTTTAATTGAAATAGTATTTGAATAATTAAAGAATATTCCTTAAATAGAATATTTGAAACATTGTAATCCGATAAGTTTTCTTTTGGAAGCGGCAACCGGATTGGTTGCCTATACCGTTTAATTAAAAAAAACAAATCTGGATTTATGCACCTATGAATTAGTCGTTCTTAGAATAGAAAATATTTCTGTTATTGGTAAATAAGCGAACGCTGAAACAGGTTGAATTGAGCCATAATACGAAAATATATTCAGTAGATATCTGATATTCTCTTGGCGCTTTTAATTAATATTTCTTTGTAATTAGGCATCTGTTGTTCCACATTGCAAAATATAGCTTGAAGCGTGGCATTAGTTATTTCTTTGCCGGCGAGTTCTGGCATACCGCTATTGAACGGCGGTTCTGGGCTATATTGCATCGTTAGTTGGACTGCTTGTGCATATTCTTCACCTTTGATTTCAGCAAGCAATGTTAAACCGAAATCAATGCCGGCAGTGACTCCACCCCCGGTGACCCGGTTTCTATCGATAACGACTCTTTTATTAACCGGTATTGCACCGAATTTGTTGAGATCGTCTGTCATCGACCAATGGGTCGCTGCTTGATACCCTTTTAGCAAACCAGCGGCTCCTAACAGGATAGATCCGGTACACACGCTGGTGACCCAAGATGCTTTACCGCCCACTTTATGTATCCAATCAAGCATGTCTAATTCGGAAAGCACAGCATAAGGATTTCCTGTACCGGGAATACATAAGATATCAACTTTATCTAATTGCTCAAAAGTAATGCTCGGCGAGAATGATATATGTGCCAGCTCAGTACGCACCGGAAGTAAATCGCGCCAAACATATTCAATATTTAACCATTCTCCCACCTCAAGAACTGTTGCGGGACCAATCATATCAAGTGGCGTCATACCTGGGAAAATAACAAAAGCGAGGGTGGGCTTTTCTCCAGATGATGCTTTCATTAACGAAGATAATGCCGCAGGATATTCCTTAGATGTATTTTTCATGGAGACGTTTTCCTTAAATTGAGATTGAAAAGCGAGCTGAAATTCATGTGCCGCTATTTTTAGCGATCGCTGAATATCTGTATTCCCGGTGATGAATTGATGGGGCAACTGTAACCGTAAATTAATTGGCGTATATGCCAATATTGCGACGATTTACGCCAAGTGCCATAATTGCCTTATGGACATTAAAACTCTCTATTTTCTGATCTTCCCGAACGTAAATCTGCTGGATTTTTCAGGCCCATTGCAGGTCTTCATCACAGCTAATGAGCTGGCGGAGAAGGTTGGTCACAGGCGGCCCTATGACATAAAAGTCGTAGCTTGTGAACCCGGACAGGTAATGACGCAGGCTGGCATAACTGTGCAGGCAGAGCCTCTACCTGAGCTGGATTCTCCCGCCGATACTCTGATTGTTGCGGGGGGCATTGGCGTTGAGTCAGCGGCAAACCATCCGCCATTGTGCAATTGGTTGAAGGGACATGCATCGCTGTCCAGACGTATTGTGTCTGTATGCAGTGGGGCATTTATTCTGGCGGCTTGTGGGTTACTTGATGGCCGTAGAGTCGTCACGCATTGGAGTAGCTGTGCCGAACTGGCCCGGCGTTACAGTAAATTGCGGGTAGAATGTGATCCTATTTTTATTCAGGATGGCCCGGTGTGGACTTCTGCTGGCGTCACTGCTGGCATTGATTTGGCTCTGGCGTTGTTGGAGGAAGATCTCGGTCATAAACTGGCGCTGGATGTTGCGCGGGAACTCGTTATGTTTCTTAAACGTCCTGGTGGGCAGGAACAGTTTAGTGCTCCACTGGCATTACAAAGCAGCACGAATAAATTTGCAGATCTGCACGCTTGGATGACCAATAATTTGGCGGGAGACCTTTCCGTGGCAGCTTTGGCCGCAAGAGCCAATATGAGTGAGCGTAGCTTCGTGCGCCACTACAGCCAACATACAGGGATTACGCCAGCCAAAGCGGTGGAGCGATTCCGCTTGGAAGCGGCGCGTCATCTTTTGGTTGAGTCTACGCTATCGCTCAAGTGCATAGCTTCCCGTTGTGGTTTCGGCTGTGAAGATACTTTGCGCCGTAGTTTCTTCCGGGCATTTGGTTGTACTCCACAGGACTACCGTAAGCACTTTAAGGCGACATTTTAGCTATTTATTTCTGCCATCTCTTTCTTCAATCGTCGCCACAGAGTAGTACGGCTAATCCCCAGATATTCTGCGGTTGCATGGTGATTGCCAGAAAACCGTTTCAAGGTTTCATGAGCTGAAGGTGGTGCAACAAGTGAAGATTTTTGCGTTAAAGAAGGGAAAGACTTCATACTTTGTTCTGCCAGATTGAGTGTAGATTGGCGCTCTGGTGAAAGCGCCAATATCAATTCCGGTGTTAAGATATGTTCAGGATGGGCGCTAAGGTATAACGTGAGCCGTTCCATAAGATTACGTAGTTCCCGGACATTGCCGGGCCAATGATAGGTTTGCAATGCCTCTTGACAGGCTGCAAGCTCTTGTACTCTTGATTGTGATACCGGTAAGTTCAATGCAGCAAATGCTCGTCGCAGATATTCTAGCGCCAATATACCAATATCGTGACCTCTTTCCCTGAGGGCCGGAATGTTGATCCGCAATACACTCAGACGATAGAACAGGTCTGTTCGAAAACGTCCTTCTTGAACCCAAGTATCCAAATCGCAATGTGTGGCGCAGATGATCCGAACATCAACGGCAATAGGGCGGTGTCCTCCTACTCTGACAACGGATTTTTCTTCCAGTACCCGCAATAGCCGTGTTTGAAGAGGCAGCGGCATTTCACCAATTTCATCCAGAAATAGCGTGCCTCGATGCGCAACTTCAAAAAGACCTGCACGTCCTCCACGTCGTGAACCAGTGAAAGCGCCTTCTTCATAACCAAACAACTCAGCTTCCAATAGGGATTCAGCAATGGCGCCGCAGTTAACGGCGACAAACGGGCGTTGATGTTTACCTGCAATTTGACCATACCGCAGGGCATACTCATGGTGAATGGCTTGCGCTACCAGCTCCTTACCTGTACCACTTTCCCCTTGTATTAGCACTGTGGCAGGCGAGCGGGCATATAGCATAATAGTGTTGCGCACATGTTCCATTACCGCTGAATCTCCCCGGATATCATTGAGAGTATGACGGGTACGCAAGCTATTCTCGGTTGGATAGGCAGAAATGGCAGCTTGGTTGAGCTTGGTCATTCTGGCGATATCCAATGCATCGCGGAATGCCTGGCGAATAGAATCAGCAGAGTAGACAAAGACACCCACCAATTCAGCTTCATAGGCGAGATCGGTAATCAGCCCGGCGCCGACGATCACCTTAATGCCGATCGCTTTTAATGCATTGACTTGGGCCCGTGCATCTTCTTCTGTTACGTAACTGCGTTGTTCAATACGCAAGTTGAACCGTTGCTGAAATTCTTCTAGCGCAGGTAATGTATTCTTATAGGTGATAACCCCAATACGGGAGCTGATTTGTCGTGCACGGGCCAATGCCTGCATAAAATCAAACCCGCTGGCCTTGGCAATGATAACTGGTACTGACAAACGGCTTTTCAGATAGGCGCCATTGGAGCCAGCACAGAGTACGGCATCACAACATTCGGTTGTTAATCGCTGACGAATATGCTGAACCGCATTTTCAAACCCAAGTTGGATAGGCGTGATATTAGCCTGATGATCGAACTCTGGTGTGATATCACGGAAGAGATCGAAAAGACGGGAAACAGATACTGTCCAAATGACCGGTTTATCGCGGTTATCACGTTCTGCTGATGGTGTTTCTGCCATGCTATTCCTCTATCTGTATGCTGTTTTCGCTTTTCCCACCACAATAATTCAATGTTTCTCAATTGTTTCATTCGTGTTTCATGAAACGTAATTGGTTCATTATGAAACAGATAAGTTTTTCTATCAATGGTGCTTTTCTACAGGTTAATAAATATTTTTAATGTTATTTTTAATTTAAAAAACAAGATATTAACTTTTAAATCGAATTTATCTTTTTAATCTGCCCGTTATTTTTGACTTGGTTGGTACACCTATTGCTAGGTAACAAATGTGTTTCATTATAATAACAACGAGGTCGTATATGACACTTTCCTCTGCCGGCTTAGCATTTCGTCAGGCGATAGAAGCTGAATCTCCACTACAGGTTGTTGGCGCCATTAATGCGAATCATGCGTTACTGGCAAAACGGGCTGGCTATAAAGCTATCTATCTGTCTGGTGGTGGTGTATCGGCGGGTTCGTTGGGGATGCCTGATCTGGGAATTTCAACGCTGGATGATGTGTTAACAGATATCCGCCGTATTACAGACGTATGCGATTTGCCATTGTTGGTGGATGCTGATATTGGTTTTGGTTCCTCTGCCTTTAATGTAGCCCGTACAGTGCGCTCAATGATTAAAGCGGGGGCTGCGGGATTGCACATTGAGGATCAGGTCGGTGCGAAGCGTTGCGGTCATCGCCCAAATAAAGAGATTGTATCCAAAGAAGAAATGGTTGATCGCATCAAGTCCGCAGTCGATGCTCGTACAGATGAGCATTTTGTCATTATGGCTCGTACTGATGCTTTGGCTGTTGAAGGATTAGCAGCGGCCCTTGATCGGGCAAAAGCCTATATCGAAGCCGGGGCGGACATGCTGTTTCCTGAAGCGATCACTGAATTACATATGTATCAAACATTTGCGTCAATAACCGGGGTTCCAATACTAGCCAACATCACTGAATTTGGCGCGACTCCACTTTTCACGGTTGAAGAGCTGAAAAGTGTGGACGTCTCTATTGCGCTTTACCCGCTTTCTGCTTTCCGGGCAATGAATAAGGCGGCCGAGCAGGTTTACACAACACTCCGTCGCGAGGGGACACAGAAGAGTGTGATTAGCATGATGCAGACTCGCAACGAGTTATACGAAAGCATCAATTACTACGATTTTGAACAAAAACTGGATCTGCTTTTCTCCAAGAAAAAATCTCAATGACGGACGGCTCCACCTGATATTCGTCGTTTTATATGGCATAAAAACAGTAGAGGTGATACCCATGAGCGAACAGAACTCGATGACTGAGTTGACTACTTTCAAGCCTAAAAAATCTGTAGACCTTTCTGGCATCAGTGCGGGTAACACGGCGCTTTGTACAGTTGGAAAAACCGGTAATGATCTGCACTACCGAGGTTACGATATTCTTGATCTTGCAACCCAGTGTGAATTCGAAGAAGTTGCATACCTACTGGTTCACGAAAAATTGCCTTCCCGTGCTGAGTTGGCTGCCTATAAAACGAAACTAACTGCATTGCGAGGTCTGCCGGGTAGTGTAAAGGCAGCACTGGAAACATTGCCCGCAGCCGCTCATCCGATGGATGTTATGCGTACCGGAGTCTCTGTTCTGGGTTGTACATTGCCTGAAAAAGACGATCACAACCTCGCGGGAGCGCGTGATATTGCTGACAGATTATTGGCTTCTCTCAGCTCTATGTTGCTCTACTGGTATCACTATAGCCACAATGGACGCCGCATTGAGGTAGAAACTGATGATGAGTCGATAGGCGGACATTTTCTGCACCTCCTGCATGGTAAAAAGCCCAGTGAATCGTGGGAAAAAGCCATGCATACCTCCTTGGTCCTTTATGCCGAACATGAATTTAATGCTTCGACATTCACCAGTCGGGTTATTGCAGGAACTGGCACAGACATCTACTCTGCTATCGTCGGGGCGATTGGTGCGTTGAGAGGGCCAAAACACGGTGGAGCAAACGAAGTCTCTTTTGAAATTCAACAGCGCTATGAAAACCCTGATGAAGCAGAGAGTGATATTCTGGCTCGCTTGGCGAAAAAAGAGGTCATTATCGGTTTTGGTCATCCGGTTTACACCATTTCCGATCCCCGTAACAAAGTCATTAAAGATGTGGCTCTGCAACTTTCTAAAGAGGCAGGAACCACCAAAATGTTTGATATCGCGGATCGATTAGAAGCGGTGATGTGGGCCAATAAAAACATGTTCCCGAATCTTGATTGGTTCTCAGCGGTTTCCTATCACATGATGGGCGTACCAACGGCGATGTTTACACCATTGTTTGTGATTGCCCGCACAGCGGGATGGGCTGCTCACATCATTGAACAACGTATTGATAACAAAATTATTCGCCCTTCAGCCAATTACATCGGGCCAGAAAATCGCGTACTTACACCAATTGATAAACGCGGATAACGTTCTTTTTGGCGCAGGGATTCCTGCATGAGTGTTTTTTAACAAGGAATTATTATGTCTACCTCTGTTGCAAGCAATCGTCGTGAATACGATCAGGTGATTGTGGATATTGTGGATTATGTTATGGGATATTCCATCACCTCATCCGTTGCTTATGAAACTGCGTATTATTGCTTTCTGGATACGTTAGGTTGTGGATTAGAGGCATTGGAATATCCGGCCTGTAAAAAATTACTAGGGCCGATTGTGCCGGGGACAGTGGTGCCTAATGGTGTGCGTGTGCCGGGAACCCAGTTTCAACTCGATCCGGTACAGGCGGCGTTTAACATTGGTACGATGATCCGCTGGCTAGATTTCAATGACACATGGCTTGCGGCTGAATGGGGACATCCGTCTGATAACCTCGGCGGCATTCTGGCAGTAGCTGACTGGCTATCGAGAAATGCCGTCGCTGGTGGGAAAAAGCCGCTCACGATCAAAGATGTTTTAACGGGCATGATTAAAGCACATGAAATTCAAGGATGCCTTGCACTGGAGAATGCATTCAATAAAGTCGGCTTAGATCATGTTGTGCTGGTAAAAGTGGCTTCAACCGCAGTCGTTGCTGAAATGTTGGGGTTGAATCGGGAAGAGATCCTGAGCGCGGTATCATTGGCTTGGGTTGATGGTCAATCGCTGCGAACTTACCGTCATGCACCCAATACCGGTTCCCGTAAATCTTGGGCTGCTGGCGATGCAACATCTCGCGCGGTTCGTTTGGCTTTGATGGCGCAAAAGGGTGAAATGGGATATCCCTCGGTATTAACCGCAAAAACGTGGGGATTCTATGATGTTCTGTTCAATGGTCAGCCTTTCAAATTCCAGCGTGCCTATGGCTCTTATGTGATGGAAAACGTGCTGTTCAAAATTGCTTTCCCGGCAGAATTTCATGCGCAAACTGCGGTGGAAGCTGCAATGAGTCTGCATCAACAATTGAAAGATGCGGGTCAGACCATCAATGATATTACAAAGATCACCATTCGAACCCATGAAGCTTGTATACGGATTATTGATAAACAAGGCCCGCTAAATAACCCTGCGGACAGAGACCACTGTATTCAGTACATGGTTGCGATTCCTTTGATCTTTGGTCGTCTCACTGCGGCGGATTATGAAGATAGCGTTGCGGCAGATCCCCGCATTGATGCATTGCGGGAAAAAATAGTGTGTGTTGAGGATCTTGATTTTACTCGTGATTATCACGATCCGGAAAAACGTTCTATTGCTAACGCATTAACTATTATGTTTGCAGATGGTAGCCAGTTTGATGAAGTTAAAGTTGAATTCCCTATCGGCCATGCTCGCCGCCGTGAGGAAGGCATTCCATTATTGCTGAAAAAATTCAGAACTAACTTGGCGCGGCAGTTCCCTGAAACGCAACAGAAAAAAATCCTGTCTGTTTCCCTTGACCGTCAGTTACTGGAAAACATGCCTGTAAACGAGTACCTCGATTTGTACGTTATTTAGATTTGTAATGCTATCAGCGGCCGCTCTCCCAAAGTGCCGCTTTATCATCTATGGCAGCACTAGGAGAGATTATGTCATTCAATGCTTTTTATCAGCAATCTATTGATGATCCCAATGCATTCTGGGCTGAACAGGCGCAACGTATTTTCTGGCAACACCCGTTTGAGCAAGTGCTGGATTATAGCAATCCTCCCTTTGCTCGTTGGTTTTGCGGGGGAAAAACTAACCTATGTTACAACGCGTTGGATCGCTGGCTGGAAAGCCAGCCTGATGCTAAAGCGCTGATCACCATCTCAACAGAAACCAATAGTGAGAAAGTATTTACTTTCAGGGAACTACATCAGGAAGTGAATCGAGCGGCTGCGATGATGCTCTCTTTGGGGGTAAAAAAAGGCGACAGAGTTCTGGTTTATATGCCTATGATTGCCGAAGCGCTGTTTGTTTTGCTCGCTTGTGCTCGTATTGGCGCCGTTCATTCGGTTGTCTTCGGTGGCTTTGCTTCTCAGAGCCTTGCTACGCGGCTGGATAATGCGGAACCGGTGTTGGTAGTATCTGCCGATGGAGGATCGCGCGGTGGAAAAATCATTCCTTACAAGCCATTGTTGGATGAAGCTATTGAACTGGCGAACCATAAACCTCGCCATGTGTTGATGGTTAACCGTGGGTTGGCGGAAATGGTTTGGGTGCCGGGGAGAGATATTGATTTCGTTACCTTGCGGCAAGAACACTTTGATGCTGATGTGCCAGTGACTTGGCTTGAATCAAATGAAACCTCTTGTGTGCTTTATACATCCGGCACCACAGGTACGCCAAAGGGCGTGCAGCGTGATGTTGGCGGTTATGCCGTTGCCTTGGCAACATCTATGGATATCATTTTTGGCGGTAAAGCGGGTGAAGTGTTTTTTAGCACCTCAGATATCGGTTGGATCGTCGGCCATTCTTATATTGTTTATGCTCCTCTAATTGCAGGAATGGCGACGATTATGTATGAGGGGTTGCCGATACGACCAGATGCGGGTATTTGGTGGAAAATAGTAGAAAAATATCAAGTAACACGAATGTTTTCAGCACCTACAGCTATTCGTGTACTGAAAAAATATTCGGTTGAATGTATTGGTAAATACGATATTTCATCACTTAAGTCATTGTATTTGGCGGGAGAACCGCTAGATGAGCATACTGCCCGCTGGATTGCTGAGGCTATCAACGTCCCTGTTATTGATAATTACTGGCAGACCGAAACAGGTTGGCCGATTATGGCGATCGCTCGTGCTTTGGATGACAGACCGAGTCGATTTGGCAGTCCTGGCTTTCCGATGTATGGCTTTCATGTCAAGCTCATCAATGAACTGACTGGCAAAGCGTGTGGTGATAATGAAAAAGGCATGCTGGTTATTGAAGGACCTTTGCCCCCGGGTTGTATCCAAACTATCTATGGTGATGATACACGCTTTATCAACACCTATTGGCGACATTTCGATCATGCTGTTTATTCCACATTCGATTGGGGTATCCGTGATAGTGATGGCTATTATTTTATTTTGGGGCGTTCGGATGATGTGATTAATGTGGCCGGGCACCGTCTGGGAACGCGGGAGATAGAAGAGTGTATCGCCAGCCATGAAGATGTTGCCGAAGTGGCTGTTATTGGCATTAAGGATGCCATCAAGGGGCAGGTTGCAGTTGCTTTTGTTGTTCTCAAGGATGGGAAGGAGATCCAGAATGCCGCGCATTTTGCTGCTTTGGAAAAGGTTTTGATGGGTTTGGTGAATAAACAAATTGGCAGCGTAGGCCGCCCGTCACGGATCTATTTTGTCTCGCAGCTACCTAAAACACGCTCAGGAAAAATGCTCCGTCGAACCATGCAAGCAATATGTGAAGGGCGTGAACCCGGCGATCTCTCCCTGATTGAAAATCCTGCTGCATTGGAGGTCATTCGGGAGGCTGTTTTTACTAAAACATAAGTATTTTTTATGTTTTTAATGGGTTGATAAATCAATTAGGCTATTTATTGCCGCCAGGCGCATAATAGGCATTTGACTTCCTGAATGATTTCGTCTGTTAAGTACAACTATACCCAATGGATTTCAAGATGCATCGCGACGGCAAGGGAGCGAATCCCCGGGAGCATAGATAACTCTGTGACCGGGGTGAGTGAGTGCAGCCAACAAAGAGGCAACTTGAAAGATAACGGGTATATAACGTTTGTTAATTAGCGCCCAGGGTAAAAATAATAGCAATGTTAGTCGGTAAGGTTTCTTTTTAACATATTAAATTTTTTATTTTTTTGATTAGTGTTTGACTTTTACTAGTGTTTTGTTTGTATTAATGTTCAGCCTGTGTTAACGTTCCTTTCGTTCTCTAAATATAAACAATTGTTCCAAGTAGTGTTTTACTTTTGCCTTCACATGAGTTGGCTGGCTATTATTGTGCCAATAGTATATCGAAGTAGAGAATTAAATAGTACGATGTTAATTGCCTGAAATTTGCTAAAATGTATAACCGTAGCAGATTTAGCGATTGTGCTATTGAAAAAATAGATATTAGGAATATGCGGAGTTATGTGGTTACAAAACCATTATGTCAATGCAAATCTATTATAAAGGTAAATTACTGATAACAATTAAGAGCTATAATTAGTAATTAAAGGTAACAATTTTAGGTAATAATTACGGATAGAAATTACAAGTAATAGAAATAGATGTTTTTTAGAAAAATAAATGAGTGAATAAAATAGTGATGTGATGAATTGCGCTTCAAACCTATACCCAATGGATTTCAAGATGCATCGTGACGGCAAGGGAGCGCATCCCTGGGAGCATAGCGAATTATGTGACCGGGGTGAGTGAGTGCAGCTAACAAAGAGGCAACTTGAAAGATAACGGGTATAAACTAAAGATTATAATGAGAAAGTTACAAAGGAAATAAATTTTTTAGTTATTATATTATGATTAACCCAATATATACCCTATGGATTTCAAGTTGCATCGCGACGGCAAGGGAGCGAATCCCCGGGAGCATAGATAACTATGTGACCGGGGTGAGTGAGTGCAGCCAACAAAGAGGCAGCTTGAAAGATGACGGGTATAAACAGGTTGCTCCGACTTATACCTTATGGATTTCAAGATGCATC
>NZ_JAZGJN010000226.1:0-28593 GCF_038085095.1 Photorhabdus sp. P32
TGCTTCTTCTGCGGGTAACGTCAAAATCCATCCCTGTTCAGGCTGAACCCGTCCTCCCCGCTGAAAGTACTTTACAACCCGAAGGCCTTCTTCATACACGCGGCATGGCTGCATCAGGCTTGCGCCCATTGTGCAATATTCCCCACTGCTGCCTCCCGTAGGAGTCTGGGCCGTGTCTCAGTCCCAGTGTGGCTGGTCATCCTCTCAGACCAGCTAGGGATCGTCGCCTAGGTAGGCCGTTACCCTACCTACCAGCTAATCCCATCTGGGTTCATCCGATGGCGTGAGGCCCTTTCAGGTCCCCCACTTTGGTCTCGCGACATTATGCGGTATTAGCCACCGTTTCCAGTGGTTATCCCCCGCCCTCGGGCAGATCCCCAGACATTACTCACCCGTCCGCCGCTCGTCAGCAAAAGCGCAAGCGCTTTCCTGTTACCGCTCGACTTGCATGTGTTAGGCCTGCCGCCAGCGTTCAATCTGAGCCATGATCAAACTCTTCAATTAAAAGCTTGATGCTCAAAGAATTGTCCTGTTAGTTCGTAATGAATTAACTGTTGTTCACTCTTCAAGACTTTAAAACGTATTTTTTTGTGATACGGTCTTGTGAGTGCCCACACAGATTGTCTGATTAATTGTTAAAGAGCAGGCCAAATCAAAAATTAATATTCTCGTTCAGCCGGGCTGCGTATACTACGCTTTTCGCCCGCAGAGTCAAGCGCTTATTCGCTTTTTCTCTGCCCGACCTCACAATGTTTATCAGCGTTGTGTCGGTCAGTGGTGGCGCATTATAGGGAGTTCTTTGACGCTGGCAATAATTATTTTTAAAAAAGTTAACGACCGATGATTATTCCATCAAATTTAACTTAAGTTATCAATTTTTCCAGTTTTGAGAATCCATATTCCTGCAAAATGGGGATTAATGCATCAGTATCAGCATTCATTTTCATACAATAAGCGAGACTATCTGCTGAAGTACAAACAAGGTTACTCTGATGTTTAACCAACCAAGCTGTTCTTCGGGCAATAGCGGCGCCAGAATCAATTAAGTGTGTGCCATCAGGGAGTATCTGAACTAATTCTTCTGCTAATAGTGGAAAATGAGTACAACCCAATACTACTGTGTCCGGTGGTTCTTTCATTCCTAGCCACGGCTTCAGTATCTTTTTTAAAGTGTCGGAAGAGACCTTACCACCATGCAGTTTAGCTTCAGCTAATTCTACTAATTCAGCAGAGCCTATAGATTCAATCCTGCAATCTGTCGCAAACTTTTCGATAAGTTCTTTTGTATAGGAACGATTAACTGTTGCCCTAGTCGCCAATAATCCAACAATACCATTACGAGTTAACTTTGCTGCGGGCTTTATCGCTGGAACCACACCAACGACCGGAAAGCTGAACCGCTCACGTAGAGCGGGTAAACTGACTGTACTTGCAGTGTTACATGCAATAACCGCTATTGTCAGGGGGTGTTTTTGTTGAACAGCCCCAACAATTTGAACGACTCGTTCAACAATAAATTCTTCCGATTTTTCACCATAAGGGAATGCTTCGTTATCAAAAGCATATATATAGTGGAGATCTGGCAATAATTGCCGTATCTCTTGGTAAATAGATAAGCCGCCTACCCCAGAATCAAACACTAAAACTGTCGGGCGCGCGGCTTTATTTAAATCAGAAGTTATAGCTCCCAGTGAGGTAGTATTCACGTCCTGGAATGCGATAGCCATAAACTGTCTCATAATCTTTATCAAGCAGGTTGGCTATTCTAGCACGAATTGTCAAATAGGAAGTGACTGGATATGAAACCGTTAAGTCCCAAAAGCTGACGCCGCCTAATTTCACACGTTTAGCTGGGAATGTATTGAAATCGTTGTCATAACGCCGCCCTAGATATTGATAAGTTAGCCCCCAATCAAAATCATATAGCTGCCAGTCAAGTTGATATTTCACTTGCTGCTTCGCTCGACGAACTAAAATTTCATTAGTTTCACCATTACGGGGGTCAATATACTGTACAGTCAATTGATGCTGAAAAATGCCTGTGTCCATTGAGCCAGTCCATTCAACACCTTTAATTTTTGCTCTACCAATATTGTAGTAACGGCTATTTGCATAATCGATCAATTGCTCAATCTCATTGCGATATACAGTCAGACGCCAATTTAGCTGGCCTGTGATGCCTTCAATACCACCTTCCCATTGTGTACTTTCTTCCGGTTTCAAATCATGATTACCACCAAAACCATACATCTGGCTAAGCGTTGGAGCCTTAAATGCCGTACCATAAGAAGCGATCAAACGATAATCTTTAATAAACTCCCAACCTAAACTGGCTTGCCATGTGGTATTCCAACCAGCTTCTGAATGTTTATCTGAACGAATTGCGCCTTCTAAAATAAAATCTTTCAGTTGTTGCTGTGCTGTCAGATACATTCCTGTATTACGTACCGTTTCACTCTTCGGAATATAACTGGTTCCAGCTTCTATGGATTGTTTTTGGAAATCGACACCTGTACTGACCATGCCCTGATATAGCTGAAAAGTATTTCCCCATTGCAGGTTATATTGTTCAGAATCATTAAGGCTAGCCGACCTATCATAACGCCCATATTGAGGATCAAAGTTATAGTCTTTTATATGGCTATAGCTTGCAATTAATTGGGATGAATAGATCCCCCTGTTAAACCTGACCCCGGTATCATAGTAGCGGCTATAAAGTTCACGAGTATCCGGTCTGGCATATGGATAACTCCAATTAATATCCGCATCATAAGATGTTCTATTGTCATAGCCATAAGCTCGAACAAATCCACTGACTTGCTCATTAAATTTTTGATCGACTCCCAACCAAAGCATTTTACTCATAAAGCCATCACGATCAGGCTGCCTAAAACCACCGGTATTACCATCAGCAACAACATCGTATCCTTTAGTGTAGGTATAGTTAGCTGCTGCTGTCAGGGTTATATTTTCAGCTAACTTTTGTTGAGTTGAGCCATCATAAGTCTGATAACCATGTGAGCCGATACCTACGTTAAAGTTGGTTCCTGGTTTCTCTCTGGTGGTAATGATATTAATAACACCACCAATAGCATCAGAACCATAAACAGCGGAACGTGGTCCGCGGACATATTCAATTTTTTGAACCAATGATACCGGTATTTGGCTTAAATCAGAGGAACCACTGATACCCGCTTGATTCAAACGTATTCCATCCATCAGTACTAATACATGACTAGAATGAGTGCCACGTATAAACAAAGAGCTTAACTGTCCAATACCGCCATGTTGAGCAATATCAACCCCGGGTAGACGGCGCAAAATATCGGCTACACTATTTGACTGCCAACGATCAATTTCATCTCGTGTTACAACAGTATAAGGAGCCAGTATGCTTGATACCGGCTGTTTAAAACGACTCGCCGTCACAACTAATGAATCCTGTGACTCCACCGCAACAGAGGTTTGATTCCAACTAGAAATCACCACAATTGAAACAGTGAACAATAAAAACCGATTTTTATTTATCATGAGAAAACATCCCACAATTTATTGTCAAAAGGATACGCTAAGAAGCGCTGAGCCTATTCATTATTCATAATAGTAAGCATAGACAGGATCATGTACGAGTAATAAGAAAACTGGACATCCTTTGCTCTTTCCCTACAATTTCGCACGAAAATTTTTCTTACTACAGATATAAGAGAACAAACATAATGCAAAATCCCCTGCCAACGGAAAGCTATGAGCAGCAACTGACGGAGAAGGTCAGCCGCTTAAAAAACATGATGACGCCTTTCCAGCCTCCGGAGCCAGAGGTTTTCCGCTCACCGCAATCCCATTACAGAATGCGAGCAGAATTTCGAATCTGGCATGAGCAGGATGATTTGTACCATATTATGTTCGATCAACAGACGAAACAGCGTATTCGTCTTGTTCAATTCCCTGTCGCCAGTAAATTAATCAACAAAATGATGATAGTATTGATTGACGCTATCAGATCGGAACAGATTTTGCGTCATAAGCTATTTCAAATTGATTATCTGTCTACTTGCAGTAATAAAATCCTTGTTTCTTTGCTTTATCACAAAAAACTAGGTGATGAATGGATACAACAGGCATTAAAACTGCGTGAGGAGTTAAGAAATAAAGGATTTGACGTTGAGTTAATCGGCAGAGCTGCTAAAACCAAAATCACATTGAATCATGATTATATTGATGAGGTTTTACCTATTGCAGGCCGGAAAATGATTTATCGCCAAGTGGAAAACAGCTTCACCCAGCCCAATGCTAGCGTCAATATTCATATGCTTGAATGGGCAATTAATATTACCAAGGATTCAAAAGGTGATTTACTTGAGCTTTACTGTGGTAATGGCAATTTCTCTCTGGCATTAGCTCAAAATTTTGAACGCGTATTGGCAACAGAAATCGCCAAGCCATCCGTTGCTGCCGCTCAATACAATATTGCAGCCAATGGTATTGATAATGTACAAATTATCCGAATGTCAGCAGAGGAATTCACCCAAGCAATGAATGGTGAACGCGAATTTAATCGCCTTCAGGGGATCGATTTAAAAAGCTATCAATGTGAAACTATTTTTGTCGATCCGCCTCGTAGCGGCCTTGATGAAAAAACGCTTGAGATGGTCCAAGCATATCCACGGATTCTTTATATTTCCTGTAACCCGGAAACCCTTTGCCATAATCTAGAAACATTAACCCAAACACATAAAATTAGCCGTCTGGCTCTATTTGATCAGTTTCCTTATACACATCATATGGAATGCGGCGTGCTTCTGGAAAAATTAAACTGATACTTGACGAACATTATAAAACAGAAATGCCGGCAGATAGTTATCTCGCCGGCGCTTTTCACCAATTAATGACTATTCTCTGTAATTACCTGGTTTTTACGAATTTTTACCTTTCTGTAAATCCAGAATACCAGTACAGTCCCCATTACCGCAGGTAGAAAATTAGAGCCAATTTCAGGGTATTCAACCCTGATAATCGCACTATAACTAAATAATCCTAATAGGAAACAGGCGACAACCAGCTTAGGCATTCCATCTGGCATGGAGTAATTCAAATAGCGCTGATGGATACAATAAATTGATAAAATCAGTGTTATCAATGGGAAAACTGAAAAAGAAACAACTGAGCTAAAAACTGCTGAAAACGTTCCATTCGTTGCTAATCCGACAATAAAAGCGAGTAATAATGTACTTTTATCTTGGCGATATTGTTCCATCATTTCGTTCTCCTCCTTCATAGTTATTTAAGTTTAGGGTTCGGTGGATTCATTTCTTTGCGATACCAATAATATGCACCTTTAGCAATCATCCGTAGCTGCAAGACTAAACGTTCCTCTAAACGCTGTCTTTTCTCCAAATCAATATCCAGTGCTTCTGCACCTGCACTGAATACTATTGTTACCATCGCCTCTGCCTGCACTTCAGTAAAATGCCTCGGCATACAGCTTTCCTGTTCTAAATAGTCTGCCAGTTCAGCAATAAAATGTTGTATTTCCCGTGCGACAGCGGCACGAAATTCAGCAGAGGTCCCTGAACGTTCACGTAATAATAATCGGAATGCATTTGGGTTATTACCGATAAATTCCATAAAAGTTGAAACAGACGTGCGGATGACACTGCCGCCTTTAGCAATACGTTGCCGGGCTTGCCTCATTAACTGACGTAACATCAAACCACTTTCATCTACCATAGTCAGCCCAAGCTCATCAACATCGCGAAAATGACGATAAAATGAAGTTGGCGCAATACCTGCTTCGCGGGCGACTTCACGCAAGCTAAGACTGGTAAAACTCCTTTCGGCACTCAACTGACTGAAAGCAGCTTCAATCAGTGAACGACGAGTTTTTTCTTTCTGTTTCGCTCTGATGCCGATAACGTTACTCACACGAATCCTGACTCTTTATCTGAACTACATGTTAAGAAATATACCAAATTTTAACGCGTTTGCCGTAATGATGTGCTTATCATGTCATTTATAATGATCAATGTCATTTTCTCAGCACATTTTCTTATTAGATATTAGGATGATAAAGGTGACTACACGCAGTCAAAAAATCATCAAGAGGAGCATTCCCCTTTGTTAATTCAATTCGGTCATTAGATAATTATTTATTTTCCAAAAGCTTCATGGTCTTATGCCAGATTAACGTAACGGGTAAAACTATGTTCAATTTACCCTAAACGATGACATAAAATCCTTATGACGATTGGGTTATTAAGTCAACCGATGTTAATATGGCGTTGTAATTTTGTGTAAAAACAGGTCTTTCCTCATATGCAACATATTCATTTTGACGCCATTGTCATTGGTTCTGGTCCCGGTGGAGAAGGAGCAGCAATGGGATTGGTGAAACAGGGTAAAAGCGTTGCTGTTATCGAACGCTATAATAATGTTGGTGGTGGTTGTACTCATTGGGGCACCATCCCGTCCAAAGCCCTCCGCCACGCCGTCAGCCGTATTATCGAATTTAACCAAAACCCTCTGTACAGCGATAATTCCCGCATTCTTCGCTCTTCATTTGCTGAAATCTTACGCCGTGCTGAAATGGTGATTAATCAGCAAACTAGAATGCGCCAGGGATTTTATGAACGTAATGGGTGTCGTATGTTTTCCGGAGAAGCAACATTCATTGATGATCACCGGGTGAGTGTGCGCTATGCCGACGATAACTACGATATTTTAAGCGCAGATAAGATTATTATCGCAACCGGTTCTCGTCCATATTGTCCACCAGATGTTGATTTCACCCATTCACGTATTTATAACAGCGATTCCATTCTGAAACTGGATCATGAACCGCGGCACGTCATTATTTATGGCGCCGGAGTAATTGGTTGCGAATATGCTTCAATCTTCCGTGGATTAGGCGTAAAAGTTGATTTGATCAACACTCGTAATCACTTACTGGCTTTCCTTGATCAAGAGATGTCAGATGCACTGTCTTACCATTTCTGGAATAGCGGTATAGTTATCCGCCACAATGAAGAATATTCTAAAATTGAAGGTGTTGATGATGGTGTTATCGTTCATCTCAAATCCGGTAAAAAAGTCAAAGCTGATTGTCTGCTTTATGCTAATGGCCGAACAGGTAATACTGATACTTTAGGGCTGAAAAACGTTGGTCTGGAAGCAGATAGCCGCGGTTTACTGAAAGTTAACAAAATCTATCAAACCAGCAATGAAAACATTTACGCTGTAGGAGATGTTATCGGTTATCCAAGCCTGGCCTCCGCCGCTTATGATCAAGGCCGAATTGCCGCCCAAGCAATGGCGAAAGGAAACGCCGAAGTTCATCTGATTGAAGATATTCCAACAGGTATCTATACCATTCCTGAAATCAGCTCTGTAGGTAAAACCGAACAACAATTAACAGCAATGAAAGTGCCTTATGAAGTTGGACGCGCGCAATTTAAACATCTTGCACGCGCACAAATTGCGGGGATGAACGTAGGAAGCCTGAAAATACTGTTCCATAGAGAAACAAAAGAGATTCTTGGTATTCATTGTTTCGGAGAACGTGCGGCTGAAATCATTCATATCGGCCAGGCGATTATGGAACAAAAAGGTGAAAGTAATACTATCGAATATTTCGTCAATACTACTTTCAACTATCCGACTATGGCTGAAGCCTATCGTGTCGCAGCTCTAAATGGCCTGAACCGGCTATTTTGATTGTTCGTAATAAGTGCCCATTTTAGCTCTAATAGCCTCTGCCAGTTGCTCATAGCGACCACGCAGAGGTGAACCAGGACGATAAATCAAAATAACAGATCGCCTAGGTTCAGGATTACTACACTCCAGATAACAAACACCATCACGTTTTTTCTCCTGTGGCACTGCCAGATCAGGCAACAAGGTTATTCCACTACCGGCAGCAACCATATTACGCAGAGTTTCCAAACTGGTTGCACGAAAATGGGTATCTTCCTTCGCGCCAGCCTGAAAACAAAACCCCATAGCCTGATCACGCAAGCAATGACCATCTTCTAGCATCAGCAATTTTTTACCTGCCAATTCATCCATAGCAATTTTTTCTCGCTCTGCCCAAGGATGGTCATCATAGATCGCTAGTTTCATCGGTTCTTCAAACAACGGCACTTCAATGAAGGCTTTTGTCTCCTTAACCATCACCAGAATCGCGCAATCCAATTTACCGCTATCCAACTGGGCTAACAGACTTTGTGTCTGGGCTTCATACAGATACATTTCCAACTTAGGAAACAAACTATGAAGCCCAGGAATAATATGAGGCAACAGATATGGGCCAATTGTGGGGATCAAACCAATATGCAGAGGACCAGACATATTTTCCCCTTGAAGTGACGCCATTTCCTGTAAGGTCCTCACCTCACGGAGAACTGTTCTGGCTTGTTCTACTAATAACATTCCTTGTTGAGTGAACAAAACTTTGCGGCTGGTGCGTTCCAATAACATGACACCCAGATCATCCTCAAGCTTACGAATTTGCCCGCTTAACGTAGGTTGGCTGACGTGGCAAGAATCAGCAGCATGGCGAAAGTGCCGATGCTCAGCAAGCGCCACAAGATATTCCAGATCGCGGATATTCATTCCCACCTCAACATATTTAATATAAATGATAGAAACTACCAATAGATAATTATATCAATGTGAGGAAAAGACTATCAGATAATCATTAAAAACTTATATATAAAGATCTCATTTATTTTACAGGGGATAGATTAATCCCCCCTGCTGATAATGACTAACTTAATTTTAGCCTCTGCTTAGCCTCTACAATCGCTTTCATGACCTGTTTTTGCGATACGCCACCTTTTGCAAGACGTTTGTCCAGACACGATTGCAGAGACAAAATATCATATACATCTTCAGTAATTGCACTGCTGAACTTCTGCAACTCTGTCAATGACAATGCTTCCAGCGCCTTACCCTGAGTAAGCGCCATAATCACAACTTCCCCAACAATATGGTGAGCTTCACGGAATGGAACACCTTTTGCAACCAAATAATCAGCTAATTCGGTCGCGTTAGCATAACCCTGTTTAGCTGCTTCTGCACAACGTGAACGCCTGACCTGAATGCCATCTAACACCAACGCTGCCATATGCAAACAATCTAGCCAAGTGTCCAACGCATCAAACAACCCCTCTTTATCCTCCTGCATATCTTTATTATAGGCCAGCGGCAGACCTTTTAAGGTCATCATCATACCGGTCAATGCCCCCTGCACCCGGCCACATTTCCCACGAATTAACTCCAATGCATCCGGGTTTTTCTTCTGTGGCATCAGAGAAGAACCGGAAGTGACTCGATCTGACAGTTCAATAAATCCTGCTTCACCGCTATTAAAGAAAATTAGGTCTTCCGCAAAACGGGAAAGATGGATCATACTGATACTGGCATTAGATAGCAGTTCCAATACATGGTCACGATCTGAAACACTATCCAAGCTGTTACGCGTCGCTGAAGTAAAACCTAGCCACGATGCAAGTTGTTCGCGGTCAATATCATAAGCGGTTCCAGCCAATGCACCACACCCAAGCGGGCTGGTATTCAGTCGTTTTAACGTATCCTGTAACCGATTTTCATCACGGACCAACATTTCTACATATGCTAAACACCAGTGAGCAAAGGTAATAGGCTGTGCTCTTTGCAGATGGGTATAGCCCGGCATCACCGCATCCTGATTATTTTCCGCGGTAACCACCAATGCCTGCTGTAACTCAACAATTGCCTGATGGAGATGTGAAATGTATTCTTTACACCAAAGTTTGAGATCTGTTGCCACCTGATCATTACGGCTACGGCCAGTATGGAGCTTTTTACCCAGCTCGCCAACTTTACTGATCAACTGCCCTTCTACCCAACTATGGATATCTTCTGCATCACTTTGCAAGATGGCTTGTGGATTAGACTGAACCTCATTCAGCAATTCATTTAATGCCAACTCCAGTTTTTGTTGTTCCTCAACGGTTAGCACGCCAACCGTTACCAGCGCTTTCGACCATGCAACTGAACCGGTAATGTCCTGTTCCGCCAACCGGTAATCAAAGCGAAGTGAATCGTTAAATTGTTTGAACCGTTGATCTGCTTTCTGACTGAAACGCCCGCCCCAGAGTGCCATATTTTCGTTCCTGATTATCTGATGTCTGAGTGATTTATTGTCTTTTATAAACGCAAAATGGAGATAATAGGCCAGAAAAATCAAGTATTAAGAATAAGTTAACAACTTAACCATTATCTCCACAACTACGAACGATGAAATTACTCTTTACTATTTAATGCCCGAATACGTGAAGAGAGCGAATACAGGCGGATGAATCCTGCTGCATGGCTGTGATCGTAAACCTCATCTTCACCAAACGTTGCAAACGCTTCAGAATAAAGGCTATTTGTGGATCTCTTCTGGATCGCTGTCACCTGGCCTTTATAGAGTTGCAATACGACTTCACCGCTGACATCCTCAGCCAACGCCTCTGCGGCTGCCTGAATAGACTGACGTAGCGGGGCAAACCAACGTCCGTCATAAACGACATAGGACATTTCCAGCCCAAGCTGCTGACGCCACTTAAAGCTATCGCGGTCCAGAACCAGTTGTTCAACACCACGCAACGCGGCCATCATAATGGTCCCTCCCGGTGTTTCATAACAACCGCGAGATTTTATGCCCACCAGCCGGTTTTCCACGATATCGATCCGACCGATACCATGTTTTGCCCCCATAACATTCAGCGCTTCAAGGCATTGATATGGAGACATTATCTTGCCGTTGACTCCAACAACCTCGCCTTTCTCAATCGTGACACTGACCAATTCCGCTTCATTTGGCGCCTCTTCTGGATCAACTGTCCACACCCAACAATCTTTATTGGATGCATTCCAGGTGCTTTCCAGTACGCCACCTTCGGTCGAGATATGCCATGCATTTTCATCACGGCTGTAAATTTTCTCCAATGTTGCCGTGGTTGGAATATCTCGCACTTTCAGGTAATCCAACAACGCTTCACGAGAACGCAAATCCCACTCTCTCCACGGCGCAATTACTTTTAGCTGAGGGGCTAATGCCGTATAAGTGCTTTCAAACCGAACCTGATCGTTACCCTTACCTGTTGCGCCATGAGCAAGTGCATCTGCCCCTACTTTCAGTGCCAACTCAACCTGTGCTTTAGCAATAATTGGTCTTGCCATTGAAGTGCCCAACAAATAGCTACCTTCATACAAAGCACCGGTTTTCAGTACCGGATAAACATAATCTTTAATGAATTCCTCACGTAGATCTACAACGTGACATTCTGATGCGCCAGATCGTAAAGCTTTCTGCTCCACACCCTCCAGATCTTCACGGCTTTGTCCCACATCAGCGACAAACGCAACAACTTCACAATTGTCATAATGCTCTTTCAGCCAAGGAATAATGGCAGAAGTATCCAGACCACCAGAATAGGCAAGAACGATCTTTTTAATATCTTTAGTATGCATGAAGTTATCCTTTGAAATTCCGTTGTTATTTATCAGCAAAGCTTTGCCGAAAATTAATCAAACTTAATTTAAGCCAGAATACGAGTACCGACGGGAACACCGTTAAACAGGTCGGTCAGTTGATCTGCATGACGCCAACTGGCGATATCTACCGGGCGACCTAGTGTCCTAGCTGCATCTAAAGCAGCATCCACCTTCACAATCATGCCGTCAGTAATGATGCCATGTGCAATAAGTTGCTCTGCTTTCTCAGCATTTATGTCAGGGATTTTCTGCCCTTTACCATCCAAAATACCGCTAACATCAGAGAGCAATACTAAATCAGCGCCTAGTGTCTGAGCTACCGCCGTTGCTGCCTGATCAGCATTCACATTCATCAACTCTCCTTTATCTGTTACCCCAATCGAGCTGATAATGGGTATGTAACCTGCATCCAGTAGCGTTTTCAACAACTTAGCATCGCCCGGTATTGCTTTCCCCACATGCCCCAACTCTTCATTCAGTTGGGAAACTTTGACCACATTACCATCTCCTAAATATAATCCAACTGATGCAAGTTGATATTTAGTCGCCCACGACAACAAGGTTTTATTGGCTATACCAGCCAATGCGCCGGTGATAATCCCAATCTGATCTGCGGGAGTTACCCGTAATCCTTGCTCCTTTACTATTGGCAGTTGCAACTTCTGCATCAGTTCATCCACCAAATAACCACCACCATGAACAATAACCAACTGGCGTTCGTATGTTTGCCGATATTCCTGCAATGTAGTAAACACGCGCTCCAATGCTTCTTCATTGTCCAGTAACACGCCACCTAACTTTATGACTAAAGGTTCCATCTGCTCTACTCCTTCACGTCAATAATTAAAGTAATGCCTGAGTTTCTTCAAACCCAAAACGTATATTCATACACTGAACCGCCTGAGCTGCCGCACCTTTCAGAAGATTATCCTCAGTACCTACAACAATCAGGTGGTCACCCTGTACAACAAAACCGATATCACAGAACGGTAACCCAATAACGGATTTCAATGCCGGCACTCCTTTGCTGTAGAGCCTCACCAATGGCTTATCTTTGTATGCTTGCTGATAAACTTCATTTATCTGTTCTGCGGTAACACCCGGCTTCAATTTACAGGTAATTGTGGCGAGAATACCTCGTGCGAAATTGCCAAGATGCGGAGTAAAAATCACCCTGGTTCCCAGATGTTCCTCAATCTCCGGTTGATGGCGATGGGTAAATATTCCATAAGGTTGTAAACTGATTTCGCAGAAACTGTTGGTCATATTGGCTTTCCGACCTGCTCCACTCACACCACTAGTAGCATTAATCACTGGATAATGGCTGGTATCTAGCAAATTATTTTCCAACAGTGGCTTCAGAGAGAGTTGAGAAACTGTTGGGTAACACCCCGGTACAGCAACCAATTGAGCCTGTTTGATCTTTTCAGACTGCCATTCGGCAAGTCCATATACTGCTTGTGTTAACCATTGAGTATGCTTATGTTTGAATCCGTAGTATTGTTGGTAAATCTGAGCGTTTTGTACGCGATAGGCACCGGAGAGATCGAATACAGTGCAACCTGCCGCCAGAAATAGCGGCGCAATGTCATGACTAACTTCATGGGCGGTGGCAAGGAAAACCACATCAATCCCTTTAGCAGCATTAATAATATCAGTCATTGGTTGCAGCGGTAGATCAACAATGCCTTTATACTGTGGATGTAAATCTGAGAAGCATTTATCTGCATCAACGCTCTGAGCAGAAACCATAAGTCTAATCAGATTCGTATACGGGTGACGATGCAGATATGCTGCCAGTTCTGCTCCGGTGTAACCACTTGCACCAACAACCAGCGTATTCAACATAGGATATCTTACCTTGTGCTCAGTATTTAAACAGGATAATGTATTTTTATTCAAAAAAAATGCATGAATATTGATACTATCATGAATAAAGGCTGTCAACAGTGAATATTAAATTACCTCCATTTATTGAGCTATTTCAGCAATTAATTGCTACTCCATCTATCAGCGCCACCGATGTCAGTATTGACCAGAGTAATGAATCTCTCATCAACCTACTGGCAAGTTGGTTAAAGGAAATTGGTTTCGAGATTGAGATACAACCCGTCCCCGAAGCCCACAGAAAATACAATCTACTGGCAACACTGGGGAGTGGCCCAGGTGGGCTACTCTTATGTGGACACACTGATACTGTCCCCTTTGACGATGGGCGCTGGACTAAAGATCCCTTCACCCTGACAGAGCGAGATAACAAACTGTACGGTTTAGGTACAGCAGATATGAAAGGCTTTTTCGCCTTTATTATTGATGCGTTGCGGGACATTGATGTCAGTAAAATAACCCATCCGCTGTACATTCTGGCAACCGCAGATGAAGAGACGACAATGGCGGGAGCACGTTATTTTGCTGCAAGTACCGCTATTCGACCAGATTTCGCGATTATCGGCGAACCGACTTCATTGCATCCTATCTGCGCACATAAAGGACATTTATCTAATGCTATCCGCATTGTTGGCCAATCCGGGCATTCCAGTGATCCAGACCGTGGCATAAACGCCATTGATTTGATGCACGAATCTATTGGTCACTTGATTGAGCTACGCAATACGCTAAAAGAGCGTTATAACAACCCGGCATTTGCCATTCCATATCCAACTATGAATTTCGGCTATATTCATGGAGGTGACGCAGTAAATCGTATTTGTGCCCATTGTGAATTACATATGGATATTCGCCCATTACCGGGCCTAACGTTGCAGGATCTGAACGGACTGTTAAATGAAGCACTAGAACCCGTGAAACAACGTTGGCCTGGCCGTCTGACTATCAACGAATTACATCCCCCTATTCCCGGTTATGCATGCCCAACCGATCACAAGATGATTGATGTGATAGAGAAACTGCTAGGCCGCAAGGCTGAAACGGTCAACTACTGTACCGAAGCGCCATTCATTCAGGAATTATGTCCGACATTAGTCCTTGGCCCAGGATCTATTGAACAGGCACATCAACCAGATGAATTCATTGATATGTCGTTTATTGAACCCACCAGAAAGATAATTTCCCAGTTAATAGATCATTTTTGTCTAAGCAATAGTTAATCGTTTTACTCGTCCCCCAAAAGGCAGGGGGACTCAAGCAACAAAAGCACCTTCCTCAAGCCTTCCGCGCATAAGTAATACTTATGGAACATGACCTGTCATTAAATTTTAGAAATTTCGCCCAAACTGATGATTTTCTGATATGAATATGAGGGTTTAGGGTAAATACGACACAGTGGCGACACAAAAAAACAACTTTCTGCCACTTAAATTAAATTTTTCTACAGGAACAGAATCAACATTCTGCCAGCAATAAAGGCCAAGAGTCACATGAATCAACAATATTCCGCAATGCGCAGTAATGTCAGCATGCTAGGTAAGCTGCTCGGAGACACAATCAAAGAAGCATTAGGAGAAGATATCCTCGATAAAGTCGAGACTATCCGCAAATTATCCAAATCATCCCGCGCAGGCAATGAAACACACCGCCAGCAACTATTATCAACCTTGCAAAACCTATCTAATGATGAACTATTGCCAGTTGCCCGCGCTTTCAATCAATTTCTCAACCTGACAAACGTCGCAGAACAGTATCACAGCATCTCTCCACATGGTGAAGCTGCCAGTAACCCCGTTGCGTTAGCGAAATTATTCACCCGTTTAAAAGAAAAAAATTTCAGTAACGACGATCTGAAAAAAGCAGTAAACGAATTATCTATTGAGCTGGTTCTCACCGCTCACCCAACTGAGATCGCGCGTCGTACATTGATCCATAAACTGGTGGCCGTTAACACCTGCCTATCACAACTCGATCATGATGATCTCGCGGATTATGAGCGTAACAACATTATGCGCCGTCTGCGTCAATTAGTTGCCCAGTCATGGCATACCGATGAAATCCGCAAAATCCGTCCTACCCCAATTGATGAAGCTAAATGGGGGTTTGCTATGGTGGAAAACAGCTTGTGGGAAGGTGTACCGGCATTCTTACGTGAATTCAATGAACAACTGGAAGAGTCAATCAATTACAGCTTGCCAGTCGAAGCAGTACCTGTTCGCTTTACTTCCTGGATGGGCGGCGACCGGGACGGCAACCCGAATGTCACATCTGAAGTTACTCGCCATGTGTTACTCCTTAGCCGCTGGAAAGCAGCGGATCTATTCCTGAAAGATATTCAGGTTCTGGTTTCTGAGCTATCCATGTCTGAATGTACACCAGAAGTTCGTAAACTGGCGGGTGGTGATGAAATTCTAGAACCTTACCGAGAAATTGCTAAAAAACTGCGGACACAACTCAGCAATACGCTGACCTATTTAGAGAAACAACTGAAAGGTGAACAAGTTCTGCCACCCACTGATTTGCTGGTGGACAATGAACAGCTTTGGCAACCACTTTACGCCTGTTATCAGTCACTAAAAACCTGCGGGATGGAAATCATCGCCAATGGTCAATTATTGGATATCTTACGCCGTATCCGTTGTTTCGGCTTATCGCTGGTACGCATTGATGTACGCCAAGAAAGCACTCGCCATACAACCGCGATTTCTGAACTGACGCAATACCTAGAATTAGGCAACTACACTAGTTGGTCAGAAGAAGAGAAACAAGCTTTCCTGCTACATGAACTGCGTTCTAAACGTCCATTGATCCCACATAACTGGCAACCAAGCGCTGAAACACAAGAAGTTTTCGCAACCTGCAAAGTCATTGCAGAGTCACCGCAAGACGCTATCGCCGCTTACGTTATCTCAATGGCTAAAGTGCCTTCTGATGTACTAGCGGTTCATTTGCTACTGAAAGAAGCTGGTTGTCCGTTTACCTTACCCGTTGCCCCGCTATTCGAAACCCTTGATGACCTGAATAATGCCGAAAATGTCATTCAGCAATTAATGAATATTAAATGGTATCGCGCGCTGATTCAGGACAAACAGATGGTGATGATTGGTTACTCTGATTCAGCAAAAGATGCCGGAGTGATGGCTGCTGCCTGGGCGCAGTACCGAGCACAGGACGCCTTAATCAAGGTCTGTGAAAACGAGGGCGTCACACTGACCTTGTTCCACGGTCGCGGAGGTACTATCGGCCGTGGCGGTGCGCCGGCACATGCTGCTCTGCTTTCCCAACCACCAGGAAGCCTGAAAGGCGGCCTACGTGTGACTGAACAGGGTGAAATGATCCGCTTTAAATTCGGTCTGCCACAGGTCACTATCAGTAGCTTAGCCTTGTATACCAGTGCAATTCTGGAAGCAAACCTATTGCCGCCACCGGAGCCTAAACCAGAGTGGCATCAGGTGATGGATACCCTGTCTGATGTTTCCTGCAAAATGTATCGTGATTATGTGCGTGAACAGCCCGATTTTGTACCCTATTTCCGTGCCGCAACACCAGAACAGGAATTAGCAAAACTGCCTTTGGGTTCTCGCCCAGCCAAACGTCATCCGGCAGGTGGTGTAGAAAGTTTACGCGCTATCCCGTGGATTTTCGCCTGGACACAAAATCGCCTTATGTTGCCAGCCTGGTTAGGAGCAGGCGCTGCGTTACAAAAAGTTGTGGATGAGGGAAAACAAGATGTACTAGCAGAAATGTGCCGGGATTGGCCTTTCTTTACCACTCGCATTGGGATGTTGGAAATGGTCTTCGCCAAAGCTGATTTATGGTTGGCAGAATATTACGATCATCGTCTGGTAGATAAGAGCTTATGGCCGTTAGGTCAGAAACTACGTGAGCAACTCTCTGCGGATATTAAGACGGTATTAGCTATTTCCAAAGATGAACACCTGATGGCAGATTTACCGTGGATTGCAGAATCAATCGCCTTGCGTAATGTTTACACTGATCCATTAAACGTCCTACAGGCAGAGCTATTACTGCGTTCCCGTCAGCAACAACATCCCGATCCTCAGGTTGAACAAGCGTTAATGGTAACCATTGCCGGTATCGCAGCAGGAATGCGGAATACAGGTTAGCAGCAGTCAGTGGTAAGCAATTTCCGTGCAACAGTAGCGACATTATTGAGCACAGTACGGGTATCTTTCTCCAAATAACCCGTGCAAAATGTGCTCAATAGGCAATAAAAAAGAAGCCATTTTTCATCAGCCAAAACCCAATTTAAGAAAATTTTCTTATTATTTTACAGTCGGGCATTCACAACAAAACAAGAAAAAACACGACAAGACCAGCTTAAATTTCACCAATTACATAAATAAAATTTGATAATGTGATTTTTGCTCACTTCCCTAGAATTGTGCTTTTCCATTTCTAAGAGGATTCAGTCGTGAAGAAAAATAAACTTGCCATGTTGTTATCTGTTGCTTCCTTGTTTGGCATTAACGCCTATGCCCAAACAGAGCAACCAAAAGAGGTCCCTACTACTCAAAATGCTCTAGCAGCGCAATCCCAGCTACTACCTAACCCTGAGAGCCCTATCCGGGCCGAAGAAGAGAAAAAGCTCGACATTAAATCTGGGGTAGCTTACGCCCCTGCACCTCCGCTAACCAATATGTGGGTCTATGCCGTTGGCTCAACGAATTGCGGGTGGGAATACACTTCCAACTTGCCGGTGACAAACTGCAATCACGGAGGACAGCAACTCCGCGCCGCAGTTCTGGAAATTGGCTACGGATATAACTCCTTTGCTTGGATGAACGGCGGCGCACTGCCATACTCGCTGTACTCTTCTACGCCTGTTTGCATCACAAACGGGTACTACAATTGGCCATGTGCTGCGGGCCAAATTGTAGTTGGCTTCCTTAAGGAATACAGCCTTGATGGCTACCAAAACGGTATCTTCAGCTACCAGAACACTTCCGCTAATTGGCCTCGAAATACCATGTCAGCGCAGATTAGCATTCTTTGACCTGCCTGAAACCTACTTAAGGGGCGGGAAACCGCCCCTATTCATTTTCACGCACAAGTATCGACACGATAGTTTAGCCTCGTAATCAAGCAATTATATCAAATTAATTTAAAAGTCTATTCCTGTGAATTTCTCACAAATTATTTTCGTTAAGTTCCCCTGTAGGAGAACCTGTACCCGGTAATAAGGCCATTAATCAACGAGCGGTATAACGAATGCACAAAATAATATCACTCGTGGTTTGCAATAATACACCTAATTAAGCTCTTAAGGCTTTTCGCCTAAACTTTGTGCCACGAACTCCCTTGGATACTAAACGGAGGCCATTCTTGGCTTTCGGTGATAGAGGCCGTAGCCGTAAGGTCCCTGGCTTGCTGTAACATCCGCTCGACCAAACTGGCCAACAACTCGGCATCCAATCTCTCCAGCCATTCACGGCTCCAGAGCAGAGTCTCGCCCTCACCACTGCGGCTCAATTGCAGTGATGGCCAGTCGGCCAGTGTAGCCAACGAACGAGGTTCGACATTACCTAGCGGGATAAACAAAGTCACCAGTTCGTCGCGTTGGCGAATATGTAAGCTAAAAGGACCGAGAGGTAGATCGAGTCCCTCCGAGTGCAGAGATTCTTCGGTCTGTCCGAGGCGTCGGCACAGCTCCGATAATAAGGCATTGAACATAGTTACTCTTTATGGTTATCGAACACAGATTCAGTCGGCGGCCACAGGTTGACGATCGGAGGATTACTTGGCGTACCTTGCAATTTACCACCTATGGTCGCAGCCCAAGGATCGATGACATATGCCTGGGAACCCCAAGTTTCGGGTTTATTAAGTTCACTATTGGGATCGCGCCCGACCACCACGAAGCAGTGGGTCTGGGTATGCCCCTTGGAGCCACGATGAGCGACTACCTCAATGCGCTGTTGGTCACCTTGATTGTGCTTCATCAGTTCGGCTGCCGCAGAATAGGCCAAGGTAGTGCAGCAACCAGCCTGAGCTTGAGCGACACGAGCAGCGATAGATTGCAGTTGGTTGAGGCTAACGTTGCCTTGTCTAGCGGCGATAGCCGCCATGTTGGACATCATGTTGGCTTGGTTGTTACCCCTCAGGCGCTCCGGGCTGTCATTGAATAACCGCAATCTCTCCATAATTTGCTGATAATGAAGATGTTGCTTGCTGACGAAAGTACCGGCATCGGTGCATGCGTAAGTCCCCATCTTCTGTAAGGCTGGCATAGCCTGCTGTAACATCGCTTGGGAACCGGACGCCATTACCTTTGGTTGAAAGGTACGCACCACGGCGCCTTGCTCTGCCAGACCCTGTTTAAGCTCGGCAAGGAGGGTGCTACGGGCCGCCACCTCTTTGGGGTGGTGGTTCTCCCAGTGCTGGATAGCATCCTGCACCCGTTGGGCTTGCGCGCTGTTGGGAGCACTCTGCAACTGGCGCAATTCGGTGATCAAATGCTTGAGATCCGAGCTCTGGAAATGCAGCGGACCACGTCGGACAGACTGTTCAAACAAGCGGTTGCCCTGTTCAAGTAGGGGAGAAACTGAGACGTTCTGAGGAACTTGAGTTTGGCTAAGCGGTGCATGGCCGCCAATGTGCTGAATATGCATTATCCTTTCCAGAATTAGGTTAATAAGTTGACTAAGGGCATCTTAGTATTTTTCCTGCCCTACTTATGTAAAAAAGTGACCCGATTTTTATCTGTTTTAGGTGTCAGAAGAGAAGGATTATTCGGGGATAGGTATCCAGGGTTATTGAACCACAACAGTTCATACTGGACGAAAGCTGATGACGGACTTTACTTATTAAACCGAGATAATCTAACAATGACAATGTAATGTGAGAATACAAACTCAATATTAAAACTTGCTTATCCAATTTCCGTACAGCAAACTACCGTATACGTTAATTTGCCGTACTTAAATCGGAATGATTAAGTAAATAAGTAAATAAGTAAATAAGTAAATAAGTAAATAAGTAAATAAGTAAATAAGTAAATAAGTAAATAAGTAAATAAGTAAATAAGTAAATAAGTAAATAAGTAAATAAGTAAATAAGTAAATATAAACCATAAATCACACAAATTAAACTTAAATAATATAGAAACCTAAAATTAATTTAAAAACCTACCTTCTATAAATATCTCACAAATTGCTTCTATCAAGCTCTCCAAAAGGAGAGCCTGTATTATGTAATCGCTAAATTAATTAACGGATGGTATAACGAATATGCAGAATAATATCGTTCATAGTTTGCAATATAGTTTTCTGTTTGTCGGTAGCATTCGGGAATTGCAGGTTCAGTGTACCCTGATCATCAAGCGCAATACCTTCAAATGGCAGGTATTTGCCGTCATTAAAATCCAACTGGAATTGGCCGCTATCATTAGTACCATGAGACACAGCCAACGCTGAACAGCCCTTCGGCAACTGAGTACTGCCACCATAACTGAGCATAGCCTGAACATCCTGATAAGGCCCAATCAACGCAGGCAGTGAAACACTGATTTGCTTAATACGACGAATCTTGTTATCACCAACAATACTGTCCGGATAATCCATTTTCAGTTTCAAATCAGACAATTTGACCGAAGATGACAGAATAGCATTAGCTAATGACAAACCATTTTCTTTAGTTCCCGCAGTCCCCTCTCCCTTGTCCAGTAATACGGGTATTTGTTCCGCCAGATTAAAACAATCCTTATCCGCCAGCGAACCGTAAACTTCTGCCAATGAAACGGTGCGTTCCACCTCCAGAGCGCGAGATTCCCATTTCAGATATGCCTCTTCCATCTGTGCCAGATTTTGTATCAAAGCTTCTCCACACAGTAAACCGGCGTAAGTTCCTTGCCATGCACCCGGTTTGACAAAGCTAATGGAATTATCATTAGCTTCCCATTGATAGGATTGCTCTGCCATCAGGCAACGGGATACGGCCAAATCATAGAACTGGAAATAAATTCCCGACAAACGTCCTCGTAACCAACTATATAGCGCTTGATTACTAAATTTACTTTGTAGGAAGGTTAATTGTGCCTGAGCCTGAGCTTGTTGGGTTTTCAGGTAATCTTTTTGCATTTCAGCCGCTTCACGGCGAATAGACAGTGACTCCAGTTGCGCGTTTAACTGATTAATCTCCGCTTGTGCGTTGTCACGTTGAATTTTCCATTCTTGACGGCGGCGGCGATATATTTCCGACTGCGCAACTTTCTCTGCATCAACCATCTTAGCAGAAGCGCTCAATTCAATACCGTCAGCAATAGCATAGGCAATAGCGCCATAATGCATGCCACCGTCAGCCAGGCCGAAGATATTCGGCGCCATATCGACACCTGCGCCAGCCATGCGGGAAATCTGCGCTCCTTGAGATTCAATAGCAGATTCTGAACGTAACGCCAGCGCCCGTTGCTCACCTGCGTTGATATTTTCCTCATACAGTTGGTTATAGCTGTCAAACCGTTGTTGCGACCCTGCCAAAGAGACTTGCAGGGCAGTTTTTTCCGAATCCAATTCGGCCAATTGGTTATCCTGCATACGAATGCTGGTTAGTATCAACTCACTGGCTTGGGTTTGTAGTAGTTGGCTCATGGCTTCCGCATCCTGACGCTCACTATACCCCAGTAATGAACTACCAAATTGTATAAGCTGGTTAACCAAGCCCCTTGCCCCTTCTAGCATTTGTGGGAAACGGTGAATAGTCAGCGGCGCCTTCGGTAAGTCAGCTCCTCCCTGAGAAGCAGAAACCGCAGCACTCAGCAAAGCTTTTGGATCAGCCGGTTTAGCATACAGCGGCAAGGAGAGCGGCTGGCCGTCAATCGACAGATTATGACGTAAATTAAACATGCGCTGCGCCAGTGTCCGCCAGTAACCTTTGAGCTTGCTATTTTCCTGCGGCAGGAACAAGGCAGTTAGAGAGTTGGCTGTTCCCAACAACTGGGTTTTTACCATGCTATTCAGACGCAACTGAGTCAGTACCTGATGTCGAGCCTGCTGTATGGTTTTTGAAGCGGCATTACCTAACGTCGGATCAGTCCAGGTCGTGCTCAACATCACTTGAGGCTCGTCACCCAACAGGTTAAGTGCCTGTGTATACCACATTTTAGCCTCAGCCAACGTATCACGTTCTAACTGGCGGTAAGCCGCATCACCACGGGCCATTAGCAGATCCAACGTTGCCATAAAGGTGGCTACCTTGTAATGCATCGGATCATCCTGAGCAACAGCATCCGGATCGGTGGAGTCCAGTTGTTGTGCATTCCAACTGGTGTCTTCTTCCAGCGGTCGCACGTTCCAATGGTAGATAGCAATTTTACCATCAACGATATAACCGGACGGACTCCAGACATAACGGAACCAGCGATTCGCTGCATCAAAATTCTGTTCCTGCAACAAACGATGCGCCATCATCATTGGAGTATAATAGAACAGTTCCCAGAAATAGAGGGCATTAGCGCCAGAGAAATCCATCGGTTCACTATCGTTCTTCAATGCCTGTGCGGAAGAGAGGCCACTAAAGGTCTTATGATCGTTGCTGAGAAACCAACCGTGTGGATCTTTCTCATCAGTACGATCGAACAAGATTTTATCAGTCGTTCCCTTTTGGTATTTTGCACGTACCCATAAGTGGTTCTTATTTCCAGTTGCTTCTATAAAACAGGATAAGAAAACTTTCACAACAGTTTGACTTGTTTCGCTAAGTTTTCCTTGATAAATAACAAAACTATCGTTGTCTTTAAATATATCAACATATTCAATAGCGAAGCTTTTATTAGCGCCATGAATAGACTCATCATATTTATCCAGAACAAGTTGCACATAAGTGCCTGTACCTAATTGCAGCTCCTGAATATTCTGAGTTTCCATACTGAGTACTGCATCAATACCACGATTAGCACGGCTAACTAACTGCTGAGCGAACAAGGTATTCAAACGGGTACGATATGCGCCAATTTGCATATATTGAACACCGTTATTTTCACTATATAACGTAATCACATTCTCAGTACCGAGAACTTTTTTAGTTACCGGAATAATAAAAGTTTCTGAACCCAAGGATCGACCATCTTGTGCCATAGCGGTGAAATCAATCTCAATATGAGCCTGATTGTCGATGAAATTTAAATTCCTACAATCTATTGTGAGATTATTGAACTGATAAATCATCTCTTCAAAACTGAGTGCCGGCTGCTGAGGAACATAAGTACTATTATCAGCAGTGAAGATTTGATCATCACCACCCGCTTTTACAGTGATTTTTACTTTAGAACTGTCAATACCCGTATTGATCTTAATCGGGTTGGATATTTTATAACTCGACCAATATCCACCAGTCGTACTTATTACGTCAATCTCCCGGAGATTATAATAAAAATCTTTGTTACTGGTTCCTGCATCTATATATTGAGTGCCACCATTATAATCGGTAGTTTTATTGTCATCTTTCGAAACAAAATACCACTTTTTACCTTCCGGTGAATTATTCTCATTATAGATGCATATGCTATCACTTGATATTTCATTTGTACCGAATTTAAATAACGGCACCAAATTAAAACGGTTTGCATCATTAAATGACGAATCATAAATTATAAATTTATCACCCAATGCAGCATATTGTTTCATAAGATTACATTGTATACGGCGAACAGTTGTTGCATCCCCATTATGAATAATACTCAATGCCATATTAGTAGATAGCTTTAAATCTTCTGCGGCAGATTTAAAGGTAATATTAGGAACACTACCACCATAAAGCATAGTTAAACTGTAATCTCCCCAAGAATAACTACTGTTACTTGTCACAGAGGAAGGAATTTCATAATCTTCCGCGTAACGGTTATTAACTCTTCTGGTTATGATTTTTTTATTGTCGCGATTCGGATCTGCCACTATCGTATCAAATTGCGGATAACTGTTATTCCAATAATTAGTTGCCTGTGCATCAGTCATATTATCTGATGACATATCAGCGAAAATATATAGACCAGTTACCGGCGCCTTATTATCAGTATAGGGGCTATAACTACTCTGCATCGAATAGAACATAACCAATAAAGTGTCTTCCCCTTGATAACCAGTACAATACAATCCTAAAGATTCAGCAGCATCAGCATTTGATGTGTAATTTTTTACCCTTTCTGTCACATCAAAAGTAAATGGTGTATTCCAACTACCATCGTAGCAAATATGAGCCAGTTTTAGGTTATATTGATAAGTCGTGGTCTTACCATCATCACTTTTCTTTGATTGTTGCTCCAGCCATAGCAGATATAAGCGAGACATATAAACAACCGGGCGGATAATATTTTTCCAAGGATTAACAGCACAGGTAATTTTATTCCACTCACCCCAAGCATTTGCAGCAAACTTACCATTCTCACATTTGCTGTGATCGACACTACGCCAGTAATATGTACCCGGAGCAGCCTGATCAATACCGATAAAATAAGTTAATCCTTGATCCACATTCACGTTGTCGTGGTAGGCGCTAATTACTTTCAGATTCGCTACCTGCTCAAAGCTGGTCAAATAAGTTTTGAAAGCATCTTCCACCGTATCCGCATTTAGCTGGCTCTGATTGATAGATTGCAACAGCGTATCCATCATTTTGGTTTGCCCAATGCGCTGAGTTGGATCAACATAGTTTTCTGGATAATAGACCAGTTCAGAGACGCCAGCCCAAGTGCTGTAACGTTTATTGTAGCGCTCCCAGTCAGTGAAGAATTGACGGGTACTAACGTCCGATGCAAGCGGGCTTTCATCCTGATTTAAAGCTCGGTTAACGTACAGTTGAATACCCGCGATAGCCTCAGCGATACGTGAGGTCATCACATCGGCAGAAACCTGATTGTCAATCAGCAAATAGGTATATAACCCGTCACGGTCGCGTATTCCAGCAGCACTATCTACAATAGCATTAATATAATAGTTGCATAGTGCCTTGCTGAACGTCTCATCCAGTTTTTTCTGCGCTTGTTTAGCATGATCAGCCATCAGCGCAGCCGCCGCAGCTTGCCAGACAGCATAGTTATGATCTACTCCATATTTCAAGGCCATCATCCCTGCCAGATCTAGTGGCGAAACAGCTAAGACCGAAGACATCTGTAACCATTGCAGAATAGCGTCAATCTGTGTCCAACTGGTCAGTGTTGTTAGCCCCTGTTCCACCTGATTAGCTGCCATTTGTAGGAGAGACTCCTCCTTGTTCATAGCTTGTGCCACATCGGTAATAGTCAAAGCTTTATTTTTCAACGCTGTTAATGTTGGGGAGGCATGTTGTCCCAAACCGTTCACCCAAGTATGAAAACCCTCCAGAGCCATCATGGTCAACAGATTGTGATCCAGTACACTTTTATCTTTAACTAACAGGACGGGTTGGGCCACTATCAGTGACAACTCCATTTCACTTAACCCAATACGGCGATAAATTAGGCTTAACTGTGCCAGCACCTGTGCAAAGGTAATCACCTTTGGACTGGTTGGGTCTGTCTGAACTTCTTTCCAAAAATCATCAACGGTTATTTGTGCCGATTGGCTCTGATCAATCCATAACAACAAGTCATACGCAACTTCTTGCGAAGTTAAATGCAAAACCGAGGTGAAGCAAGGGGCCATTGCTCTTTTCAGATCCTCCCCAGTCAGGCTCACCTTGCCATGTAGGGTTGAGGACAACGTAGCCGTCAGATTGCTAATTTCTGGCGTTAAAGTGGTACTGTAAGTGGTCGTGGTCATCAGAAACAGATCGGTAACCGTCCATTTTTGGGCCTGTAACCACTGTGTGATCCACAACAATTTTTCCACTATTTCCGCCAATTTACTGTCGGCAATTTGATAAATATTGGCGTCACCATAGCCACAAATCGCCAACAGGATATTCAGCTCAGCAATAGTCAGGTTATGCACCTGTGCTAACAGGCTAACCAGATACAGATCGGACAGATTTTCTAAGTTATTCTTGATAACACCGTCTTCTTTTTTACGATCAGTGATTAATAACATCTGATACAACTCACTAGCATTAACCTGAAATGCGCGTTTTAAAACAGCCTTGCGCTGGTCATCACCTGTACTGTCTGGTTTAAGATTCAGATCAGGATTAGGAAGATGTTTAGAGTTGTCCTCACTGATTTCATAGCGAATACCATTGAGCGGAGGATTATTAAATAGTTGCTCAAATTGGCTAAGCTGATTACTAACAGCTTGCTGAGAGATATTAATATTAGCCAGAATAGCGGCTGTCTCTTCACTGATTCCATAACGATCAATGTAGAATTTTACCCGATAAACCTTGTTTAATACCTCAACCGTGATTGATTTTGTGTTATTAACACTATCAACAATACGCTCCAGCGTAGCAAAAGAGAGGCCGGTAGCTTTTAGCAACCGAATAGCCTTATTCATTTTAAGCAGGAAAGCTTTCGGGGAATATTGGTCAATTTTAAAATTAGCAGCGGCAAAGTTATAACTACCGCTATGCCATCTTTGCAATCCTATACTGAGTATATTGCCAGAGTCACTACGTTTAATTGTCGCTTGTGATTCATACTCCTGATTTACGACCATATCAGAGTGGGGATTATGGGCAATCTCAGTCCAATCAGCGGAACCATCTTTATATTGCAGATAAAAATCATCCAAGCCATAGCTGCTGCTTAAATTGTATTTAATCAGATAATTGTCGCTACCCTGTGGATACAGCTCAATATAATTCGTCTGACTGGTATAATTATCCGATGGTGTTCGAGTTACACGAACCACTTCCATCTTACCCGCGTTATCAACCAACGGAATAACCAGAATATCACTGCTATACCCAACATGTGATAATGAAGTAGTAACATAGGCAATTTCTTCTGGTGAGACGCCATAATACCGGGCCAGATAACTTGGGGACATTAACTGAGCAGTGGTAATATCGCCAAAGTTTGTTTTATAAAGTACATCAAGCTTGGCTTCATCTTTTTCCGGGATCTCCTCAATCAGCAAGTTATACAATTCTGGCGAAATATGGGAGCTAATACCCAATAAAGTCTCTGGATCGAGCTTCGCAGCAACAATCGGCGCCTGTGACAAATGACTAAATCCTGGATCACGTTCATGAACAATTTCACGAACAGTTTCATAAGCGTGATGATAAGGTGTCTCCCCACTTAAACGATAAGTTGACAACATATCCATCACGTCATCTGGTGATTTTCCTGTTTTTGCTTCGATCCCGGTAAGGCACAATTCATTAGAGAGAGTCAGAGTTGAAATTTCCTCATCCATATTTTTCTGGCTGAGCATTAAGCTTGCTAAATCGGGACGGCGTTTATCCAGATAATAAATTGAGGCGCTGCCATGCAAATCTTTGGCTTCACGGTACAATTCGGTTAAATAAGCCGCCGGCGAGAACATTGATGCTACTGAACCTGGCGCGGCATAGTTATCAGCGCGATTACCAAACAGATCACTATAACCTTGTGTAAAACCTAATATTTGCCGGGTACCCAACCGGACAGCGTTTTTCAGCAGCGGATTAGCATAGGCAAAAATACGTTTTTCATGAAGTAGATTTCTATCCTGCTCCACTTGTGCAATTTCATAAATTCGTTTTGCTTCTCCCCAATTAACCATTTCTCGGGTTTTTTCCCGGAAAGTCTCAAAGGGATACAGCGCAATTTCCGCCGGACAAGTTAATTTCAGTTTCTGACAGATAGTATCGATAGTGCTTGATAATGAGTTTTGCATAATTGTCTCTCATTGATAATGTTATTGCAGCAGGCAAACAGAGACCGACTGCAAATGTGCAGTACTAACAAGTTAGGGATCAAAAACGCAGACGAATATTATTAAAATAATATCGTCTGAAAACACCCATAGGGCTGATTTATCCTCTAATGTGGTTGGTATGAAATAGTGAATACGACAAAATGCCACAGAACGATATCAGGCATGATAAATATATTTATCAGCCCATAAGGTAAAGCCACAAACATATTTTTTTACGTTGGAGTGTTAAAAAATGATATGGTAATGGTTAACATTAACCATAATACGGGATCTTATACGAGACGATAAGTCTCATGACGATAATTAGCTATCTGTAGGGTGATTTTATTTTCTAACAAAACAATTTAGAGAGTGATAATTATGTAAAAAACATTATAACCAGAGTCGTTATTTA
>NZ_JAZGJN010000227.1:0-29091 GCF_038085095.1 Photorhabdus sp. P32
TTAGTTATTAATACTTTAATATTTTCGTTCATATAGATATATATAATATTAGTGATATTTAAAATCAAAAACAGTGAATAAAATGACATATACATATTATTTATTTCAGATAAAATTTCTATTTTAGGATCATCTTTTTCAGCATTAATATAATCTTTATAATCTGTTTTTTTAATAAAAAAAATGCAATCAATGCACGGTGAAATCAAAGAACCGACTCGACTAATAATTGATCCTAAAAAGTAATAAAAAAAGAATCCAACAAGTAAGTTATCTTGAACAAATTTAAAGCTAAATTCAAATAGTGAATCAATTAAAAATGCAGCAATTACACCAGGTATCAAATAGTTAAATATATGATAACTACTTATTTTTTTTACTAGCTCATCCATAAATTTAATCTCCAACTAAATAAATTTTCAGTATTATATATCACAATCTAACTGATTCGCACAATGCACTCTATGTATAAAGACGAACCCTTGCCATTCCGGTAAACTGCAACCCCATTCTACCGGAATGGCTCAGAACCCTTTTGTAACATAGCGTCATACATTAGGCGCACCAATGATAAGGATGGCAGAATCTGGCGGGAATCGTTGACACTGGCCGTCAACTGGCTAGTATCGATGATGATTCAAAATCATCCGTTTACTCCGAACGAATCAGAATCAAGTGCTTGTAATATCTTTTACGGTGTAATCCTCTTTTTGAGGAACGGCGCAAATTGTCGAATATCCACCATTCGACTGATTAGTCGTTTTACAAGGCGTATTGTTGTACTGATGAAGAAACCACGAACGCACATAATTTTATTGTATGGAACATCAGGACACTGGAAAAGCAAGATATTTTGGCACTCGCAAGACAAGTTTCCGCATTAGTTACGTATATTAGCTTGAACATCTATATCGTAACGGAAAGGTGTTTTTCTTGGTATAACCCTTGGCCTCCACCCGCATAGCGGGTGGTTTTATGTTTAAGAAGCTTACGCTACTTAAACTGGCTAAAGCCATAAATGAGACAAACGTGCAGTATTACCAACACTGCACGTTTTGAATTGTACGAATTTTAAACAAAAAAAGGATAAATAAGGATGAGTAGAAATAACGAAACAAGCGGTGTCGAACTGGTTTTTATCGGTGTACTTGCCTTCTGCTTAGCTGTTGTTGCCTGGCTAATAAAAACTTTCGATGTTGAATGGCAAACGGCACTGGAAACAACACCAAGTCTGATTGTCTGGCTTCTTGTTGTCGGTGCAGGGATCTTTTTCGGGATCAAAATGGAAACGGGCCTTGTTCGCTGGGGTACTCCGCTGGCTATCGCCCTTCTGATTCCGGTATTCAAACCAATCCTTAAGGAAGCTGCCGGAGTTCGTGAAATGGGCGGGCTGGTTTTTGATGATATGGTTTCGTGGTACGGAACTGGCTGGGGAATGTCTCTGATGTTCTTCGGGATTCTCATCGTCGGATACGGCCTGCTTTATTGGTGGCATAGAAGAAATTCATATTACTGGTAATCAATAACATATAGAAAAGGAGAAAAGATATGAAATTGAATCCTGAGAAATACAATAGAAATATCACCCTGTTATGTCCTGTATGTGGAAATACAGAGATGGAGCATTCCGAAGAATTTGAAATCGTAAAATGTGTGGGGTGTGGGAAAGAATTAACTAAAGACGAGTTAATTCAAGAAAATGGATTAAGTATTGACGATCATGTTGATGAAATAAAAAAAGAATTAACGAAAGACATACAGAAACAATTTAATAACATGCTTAAGCAAGCATTTAAAGGGAATAAAAACATAAGGATAAAATAATGACAACAAGTGACATCATCGCTTTAGCTGCGCTTGTAGTATCGATCTACACCATCATATCATCCGAAGCAAAGTCGAGAAAAAGCGATAAAAAACAAAAAATTATAAAAGAAGAGCAAGATAAGTTACGTAAATTACTTCTGGAAAAAGAAATAAAATCAGCAATTAACGAGATGAAAGCCGAGCTTGGTGCTCGCCTCGTAAAAATAGCCAAAAACAATTACAGGCTCAAAATATTCAACAGAGGAAAAGTCGAGGCAAAGAACATAGAAATTCATTTCCCTGATAGTGATGGTGATGAATATCTTGTTATGCATGATGTAAAGGACAAATTCCCATATGAAGTTCTACACCCACAGTGTGGAATTGAAATAATTGCTAGCTTAAGCTATGAAAGTAAATCCAAATATAGAGTAAAGCTCATATGGGATGATGATTATAAAAAAAGGAATGAGGAAGAGTTTTTTGTTTCGGTGTGAATAATAATTCCATTACACCCGCCTGTTGATTAGAAAAGAATCTTCAGGCGGGTTATTTCAGAATGTCCCGACAAAATCAGTCGCCGGTTTAAATGCCTCTAAAACTTCAGGCGAGAACGGCTGAGAATTGTACTTATTATCTTTATCAAACCAAGTGCAAATAATAACAACGTTACCTTTGATCGTTTGAATGTTTTCGAAGGTCATGGTAGGACCACCGCTTTTCAAACGAACAGTATCACCTTTTACTAAAACTCATCATTTTCTCCTCAATGATAGAAGATGCTGGGACGTATGTGGGGATGATAGAGAGGTGTTTCAAGTAGATATTGGTTCGCACAATGACGTTATGCGAACCAAGGAAACTCCCTAGAGAAATAGCCATGAATGTAGAAAGCTCATATGGTCCGCAAACGCCAACATCTCTTTCAGGTAAGCTGTATCCGTCTCATCCAGTAAGCCATATTTATACTGATTAATGAGCTAATACATTAGCTATTCTTTGTATCGCCCCTCAGAACAACGCACCTCTGAGTTTCTAGAACTGATTGTTGCTCACTCATCGTGATTGAACAGCCTAAAATAATCTGGATAGTATTACGGGAATATCAGATGGGTAAACAGTCTCAGTTGTCACCATAAGTTCGTCTATCTCCCACCAATGGTGATGGCAAATGACAGCTCTTTCCTGATTGCTCCATCCTTCGGTGTTGATATCAACATCATCTAGTTTCACGATAAAAAATCGCTCTTCTGCCTGAACGTTTTCTCCATCCGGAAGCATCATTTCAAATGTTCTTTCCTCAACAATATTTCCTATATCACCGAGTAATATTCCGGTTTCTTCGTGAAGTTCTCTTATGGCAGCCTGTTCAAATGACTCACCAGACTCAACTTCGCCCCCAAGCGTAGCCCAGTATGATTTACCAGCCAAAGCATCATTATGATGTACAAAGCGGAAAAGTAATACACGATTGGCTGAATCAACGATCAACAATCGAGCAGCATAGCGGATTTTCATTAACTACCATCCTTAAATCAGAGTGAGTGACATTTTAAACTTGGAATAACATGTGACGTAAAACCAATAAAGTTCTGAAGTTATTTGTCTCATTATAAGTTGATTAATTTGTTTATACAGTTTTTAGCATATAAAACAAACTGTAGTATCTCTTGCGGACGATTATCCAATTCATCTTCAGCTAGTCCAAGATATGCTCTATGTGCAGCATCCAACGTTACGGCTTTCTCTGGGGGCAACTGAGGTATTAACCATTTTGATGCTTCATCCTTTGACACAATATCTCCAGTCAGCACTGTATACCAAATGCGCGCCAGCGTCAGGATGATATTACGCTCATCACCTACCAAATCTTTAGACTCATTCCAAAAGTCGAGTGTGTATTTAACTGACTGTAATAAATCACTTTTAGGTACAGAATTAAATAGTTTTTCAGCTATATCACCTTTTAATGCAATATGATTGGTTCGCGTACAGAAAGACCCATACTATATATCATAATAATAGTGATTCTCCCTATAACATAGTCTGGGGTAATATAATTTCAATGCGAATAATAAGATAATGTCTCTACTACCCCTTAAAAAATAGTTTAAAACGACTTCGGACTAATTCTCGCCATTAAAAACGCCGAAAATATCATTACATCACAATGCCTGTTGAAACACTTAGGATTTACTTGACCAGTACAAAGGATGCGAGTATATATTTTCATAAATTTTATTTATATATATCTATTTTCAGCCTCATATTCATTTATCTAAATGAATAGCCTAGTTTTGCTTTATTAAAATAAACCAGAAAATATGAAGGGAGGAAGAATGAGCAGTGTTATCAGAGAAATAAGTGACGCTAATATTGCATATGCAGCAACTTTTGGTGATAAAAAAAACCTTGGTTTACCTGCTGTCAGACGAATTGCCATATTGACTTGTATGGATGCTAGATTAGATCCGGCAAAATTTGCAGGTTTATCTGAAGGTGACGCTCATATTATTCGTAATGCAGGCGGAAGGGCCAGTGATGATGCCATTCGCTCACTTATCATTTCTTATAAACTTTTTGGAACAAAGGAGTGGTTTGTCATTCACCATACTAATTGTGGGATGGAGCTGTTTACAGACAATGTTATGGGCGATTTACTGGAAAATAGCCTAGAAAGTGCGGTAATGACCGATGAAGGATTTAAAGATGTCGGCAACGGTACCGGATCATCTGAGGGAAAATATATCAAATGGCTTACCATTAACAATCAAGTTGATAGTGTAATTGAAGATATTCATCGTATTCGTACCCACCCTCTTGTCCCCGCAAATATCTCCATATATGGGTACATATATGATGTGAGGTCAGGAAAATTAATTGAGGTTCCTGAAGCAACAAGCATTGCAGAAGGCGCTTGATTTTTCGAAAAATAAGGACGTTCCTGCATAGAATGAATCTATGCTCATCTCTGTTTTTGTAACTACCGATCTTAAATGTGGACAAGGATGTCCATGCTTCAATGAGTTTCCGCGCCTTGGATCACGAAATAGCTTTATATTAAAGAATTTGGGGAATATCGCTCCCATATTAAGGTACCCATGCTCCCATATTAAAATTAAATTCAATTAAAACAAAATATTACGGGTTTGAAAAGTTTATAAACGTTAACCCCCTTCCCTGCGCTTTCATTTATCAGACCAAAATTCCATTAGCACTAATCCTCATCCTCCGTTGGTAAAATAGCATTGGGTAAAGCGCTAAAAGTCCCCCAATAAAAGGCAATTAAAGAGATCGCTGCCACTGCAACGATATCCCAGGGTGCAGGAATAATGCCTTTACCACCAAATGTGCCTAAATAGGACAGAATGATCATGGCACTGTAAAAACCGATCAGCCACAAGGCAGAGGTTATCTGCTGGCGCAAACTCACTTTGCCTGTAGGGACTTTATTTTTGAACAACAAATAGATAAAAAACAAGACAATCTGTAATCCAAGCAGCCAGGAAACCGTTTTCCAACCAGACCAATAAACAATGAAGGCGGAAATAATAAAAGAAAGCGGGCCAATGATCGCAAACCCTTTAACATAAAAAGGGCGTTTTATTTCTTTGGCATTACGACGTAAGGCAGAAGCAGTTACTGGCGCTAATGCGTAGCTCAGAATTAACGCCGCAGAAACAACACTGATGAGTTTTTCCCATGAAGGAAAAGGTAATGTCCAAAAAACAGCAAGAATAAACGTCAACCAAAGCGCAGGTCGTGGTATTCCCGATTTTTCATCAATATGGGTAAACACATTAAATAACGTTCCACTTTTTGCCCAACCATAGACGACACGGGGAGTGGCATTCATATAAATATTTCCAGTACCGCTTGGAGAGATCACCGCATCACACACCACCAAAAAAGCGAGCCATCCCACACCAAGGATTAAAGCTATATCACGAAATGGCAGTGAAAAATATTGCCCAATATTATTCCAACCACCAAAGAGTCGATCAGAGGGTATCCCGCCAAGAAAAGCTAACTGCAATAAAACATAAATGACCGTAGACAGTGAAATAGACAGAATGAGGGCAATAGGAATTGTTTTTTGGGGGTTATCCACTTCACCAGCAACAGAAATAATGGGCGTAAGGCCAAGATAAGCAAAGATAATGCCCCCCGTTGAAACCGCAGCTTCAACACCCGATATCCCAAAAGGAGAAAATCCGTGAACTTGCAGATTACCCGGATTGAAATAATTAAACAGGATAATAATGACGAGCAGCGGAACGATAAACTTAAAAATGCTAATAATATTGTTGGACTTCGCGAAGGTTTTCACGCTGTTGTAATTAAGATAAAAGAAAAACGTTAATAAAATGAATTGAACCAGCCAACCTACCAAAGTTGGATTACCAGAACCCGGCTGACTGAGAAACGGAAACCACGCCGCCGCATATTGTCGAGCAGCGACGACTTCGATGGCTATTAAGCTGGAAAACGCAATTAAGGTGATAGAGCCCATTAAATATCCCATGAGTTCCCCATGAGAAAATACCGGATAACGAATAATGCCGCCTGATTTCGGCAGTGCCGCACCCAGTTCGCAATAAACAATGCCGAGTAAGAGCACGGCAATACCGCCAATTACCCAGGAAAAAATCCCTGCTGGTCCTGCAATCACAGACACATGACTGGCCGCAAACAACCAGCCAGAGCCAAAAATAGCCCCTAATCCGATGAAGGTTAAATCCGTGAGTGTTAACTGTTTCTTAAATTTACCCTGCCCTGAATCGGATTTTGGCAGTGAAGAGGCTTCGTATAGCGCCATAATTATTCGCCCTTTTCTGTTTATTATTTGATATACGCCAAAGTCGGGTAACTGTGTGTTTTACAATACTTCTTTGCTCATCACGCCATTGATTAATCGAGAAATATTCAACGGATTATGGTCTTGCAGCGCGGGTGGAAGTAAGGATTTAGGATAGTTTTGGAAACAGACCGGGCGCAGAAAACGCCAGATAGCCAGTGTGCCAACTGAAGTCCCTCTTGCATCCGAAGTCGCAGGATAAGGCCCGCCATGAACTACGGCATCACAGACTTCAACACCTGTTGGGTAGCCATTGACAACCACCCTGCCCGCAATATGTTGTAATCGGCGACTAAGCTCGTGCGCATTCGCTAGCTCATCGTACTCACCAATCAAGGTAGCGGTAAGCTGCCCCTGCAAACAGTCAATTGCGCGTAAAAGCTGATCTTGGCTTTCGGCTTCAATCACAATCGCAACAGGGCCAAAAACCTCCTCTTGTAACAGAGCATTTTTACTCAACAACAAAGCAATATCTGCGCGATACAGTATCGCACTTGCCTGATTTTCATGATGTTCGCCAATGGCTAACCGTGTCATTAAAGGTTCATCATTCAGTCGATGAATACCTTTTTGGTAGTTAAGTAATGTGCCTTGATTCAGCATTGACTGTGCCGGACGAAGAGTAATTTCCTGCGTTAATTGGGTAATAAATTGCTCAAATTCTGGTGAACCAATCCCTAAGATTATTCCTGGTTTGGTACAAAACTGACCGCTACCTAATGTGAATGAATTTGCCAATTCTTGGGCGATCTGTTTTCCCCGCTGCGCTAAAGCATTTGGCAGCACAATGACCGGGTTGATACTCGACATTTCAGCAAAAACCGGAATAGGCTGTGGTCGTTGCATAGCTATATTAAACAGTGCACGTCCACCAGCGAGTGAACCGGTAAAACCAACGGCTTGAATAACTGGGTGTTTGACGAGATCTGCCCCCACGCTATTGCCATAAATCATATTGAATACACCTGCGGGCATTTGTGCGGCGATAACAGCGCGTTCAATGGCTTCTGCGATGATTTCGGCGGTAGCCATATGGCCGCTATGTGCTTTGAAAACAACGGAGCAACCCGCTGCTAATGCTGATGCCGTGTCACCACCAGCGGTTGAAAAAGCCAAAGGAAAATTACTGGCGCCAAAAACTGCAATAGGGCCAAGCGGGATATGACACTGACGAATATCAACTCTGGGAAGTGGTTTTCTCTCAGGTTGCGCAGTATCAATGCGGGCAGCATGAATATCACCACGGCGTAACAACGCAGCAAACAACCTCATTTGTCCGCTCGTTCTCGACCGTTCCCCTTGAAGTCGGACTGGAAGCAGAGCTGTTTCTGCTGATACAAGGGCAATAAAATCATCACCGAGAGCATCAATTTCATCGGCAATTTTATCTAAAAAAACGGCACGTTCTTCTAACGATGTTTGGCTATAACGTGTAAATGCATCGGCTGCTGCTTGGGCAGCGAGATTGACCTCATGTCGTGTAGCCTGATAAAACGCATAACCTATTGGTGAGTTATCCACCGCCCGCCGGCTGTGCAAACAACGCTCTCCCTCTGCTTGCCTGCGACCACCAATAAACTGCATACCTGAATGTGTTGCCAACATAACGATTCCTCCAAGGGCATCAGAAACGGTTACAGCCCAATTCAGAGACCTACATCGGGCAGTGAAGGACGATTAGCGAGGGCCTTTTCTACAATGGCGCGTACTTCAGCCAATGTTTCCCCTTCGAGCGGTAAACGTGGCGGGCGGGTAATGGCGCTGCCACGGCCAACCATTTCTTCACACAGTTTGATGCATTGCACCAAATCAGGACGGAAATCCAAATGCAACAAAGGCATAAACCAGCGATATAATTCCCGAGCTTCTTCATAACGTTTCTGTTTAGCCAGACGGAATAAAGTCTCTCCTTCCCGTGGAAAAGCATTCGACATACCTGAAATCCAACCTTCCGCGCCCACTGCGACTGACTCTAAAACGACGTCATCCAAACCGGCAAAAAGAATGAAGCGATCGCCTGCTTCGTTGGGAATATCACTAAAAGGACGGGTATTGCCTGATGAGTCTTTAAATGCAACGATATTTTCGCAATCGGCCAAAGAGATCAGCATCTTCGGCGTAATATCATTTTTATACAGCAGAGGGTTGTTATACAGCATGACGGGTAAATCGGTAGAGGCAGCAATGGTACGGAAATACGCCCTGCTTTCTTTCGGTGTCGGCGTATAAACCAGCGGCGGCATGATCATCACCCCATTAGCACCTGCCTGACGGCATTCAAAGACCATTTTGCACGCATTATCGGTTGTCAATTCTGCGATACCCGAAAGAACGGGAACTTTCCCACCAGCAACATCTACCGCGAGTTCAACGATAGCTCGCTTTTCCTTCATAGACAGCGAAGTATTTTCCCCCACAGAACCATTGACGACTAAACCGGAAACGCCATCTTTAATCAGGTTCGTCATGACCTTCTTTGTAGCATCCAAATTAATGGAAAAATCGGGATTAAATTGTGTCGTCACTGCCGGAAAAACACCATGCCAATTAACCTTTCTCTTGTTCATAGCCCTATCCTTTGATCGTCATTGATTTACTTGATATTTAAAATGCAAATTGTTTTTATTTTGTTAATAAAATGTGGCTTATTGGTTTTAATGGAATAATGGCGATTTCACCACAGAGAAGCTTGTCACTTTTCACAGTGAACAATGACGAAATTAGCATAATAGGAACAGCAAACTTAAAGCTGAGAGACTTTGATAGAACTCGATAATTCCTCATGAACGGAAGTATCAAGAGAACGGCAAATTACTCCAGCCCTATTGACTGACGAAAATCACTGGGAGTGAGTCCAGTTAACGCCTTAAATTGCCGAGTAAATGCGCTGTGATCTGTATAACCACATTGCAAAGCGACATCTGTGATAGGTAATGCTGTAGCCAATAATTCCGAAGCTTTTTCAATTCTGATTTTGTGGATCATCTGCCGGGGCGTCAGGTGAAAGATACGTTTACAGTAACGTTCCAATTGGGCAACCGAGAGACGTGTTAAATGAGTGAGCTCTTCGAGACGAATTGTTCGATCAAAATTTTCACGAATATAATCATCAACGATAGCCAATTTTTGGTACACAGGATGATTTTCCTTAACTTCCATTAGATCATGAGAAATTCCTGCCATACCAATAATTTGATTATGTTGATTATACAATGGCAATTTATATGTCATGCACCAGCCTGCTTTGCGTCCATGATAAAAATGGAGTTCCAGTTGGTTTTGGATAATTACCCCTTGATGTAACACACGCAAATCCTGTTCGGTGTAGCAACTGCCCATCTGAGCAGGAAAGATTTCGGAAGAGGTTTTACCAAGCAGCGAAGAGATCGACTTAAATCCGCAACGTGTGGCTAGCGTAAGGTTCACAATTAGATAACGTGCTTTAATATCTTTGATAAAGAAAACCACGCTGGGAATCGCATTTAACAATGGTGTAATTAAGGCAACTGCATTAAGAATATCTTGCAGGTTATTGGGTTTGTGATTAACTAGTCCACTACAAAGCGCCGATAAAAATTCAACATTACAAGCATCATGACCATTTGTGGCAATGCCGTTTTTTTCATTGTTCCGGGATATATTCATCATCGATATCTCCAGTCTCTTACCATTAAAATAGGATTTTTGACTCGTGTTTAGTTATTTATCTTGATTAAAAAGATAAATATCAGATTCAAAATATTAGCAATATTCAAAAGAAATATTTTGTGTTCATGTGATAATTGTCACAGAAAGTCATTCCGACTACTCTTATTTACCTATTTGATTTTATAGGTTAATTTACAAATTTTTCTGGTAAAAACAGAAATAACGCCCATAAGATTTATTTATAATTTCTCATTTTATTGGAGTGCCGCACTGATATTTCAGTGATTCTTTCATTGTGCTGATTTCAGCATATTGCAGTATGAAATTCATCAAGCGACAAGCGAAATATTACGCCACCATTTATTAAAAATAGATTAATTGGGTGGCTTTATGGCAGATAAGTATGATTATCAGATTATTCGCGTCATTGATTCGCACACAGGTGGAGAACCTACTCGCACGGTAATCGAGGGATTTCCGTCTCTTGGCAAAGGAACCGTTGCCAAACAACGTCAACGCTTTGAAGCCGAATTTGATCACTGGCGCAAGGCTCTCATTCTTGAACCAAAAGGGAATGATGTGTTGGTTGGCGCGCTTTTATGCCCGCCTACTGCGCCTGACGCCGATATAGGCGTAATCTTCTTTAATAACGCTGGGTACTTAGGCATGTGCGGCCACGGCACTATCGGCCTTATTGCTTCGCTCCATCATCTGGGCTGGCTGACCCCCAACAAATATAAAATTGAGACGCCTGTTGGGATTATAGAGGCGGTACTCCATAAGGATGGAGCAGTGTCTGTTTATAATGTCCCCTCTTACCGTTATCAGCAAAATGTCACCGTGAACGTGCCTGATGTGGGTGATGTTAATGGAGATATTGCCTGGGGAGGAAATTGGTTTTTTCTCATCAGTCAGCACGAATTGCCTCTAACCCACCACCATATCAATGAACTCACGCAATACTGTTGGGCCATCAGGCAAGCATTAGAACAAGCAGGAATCACCGGCGAAAATGGTGAATGTATCGACCATATTGAATTGTTCGCTCCTGATAACAATTTCGCTTCTGATAACAATAATGCTGATAGCCGCAATTTTGTGTTATGCCCGGGGAAAACCTATGACCGCTCACCGTGCGGCACTGGAACAAGCGCTAAGTTAGCCTGTTTGGCGGCGGATGGAAAATTGCAGCCGGGTGAGATTTGGCGCCAATCGAGCATTATTGGTAGTATTTTTGAAGCCCAATATCAGTGGGTTGGTCAGAAAATTGCCCCAGTGATCCGGGGAACCGCCCATGTTTACGGTGATAACAAATTAATTCTTGCTAAGAACGATCCTTTTGTCTGGGGAATCAATGTATGACTCCTTCCCAAATATCAGATGTCATTATCGTTGGCGCGGGTATCGTTGGAGCCGCATGTGCTTATCAGTTGGTACAGGATGGCTTGAGAGTTGTTGTGATTGACGATGGTGGTAAGGGGGCAACACAAGCAGGAATGGGACATCTAGTGTGTATGGACGACAATCCTGCTGAATTGGCGCTAAGTAGTTACTCATTGGATATATGGCGAACCGTCACCTCACATATGCCAGAAAATTGTGCATGGCGTAGATGCGGCACACTTTGGCTGGCAGATACCGAGGATGAAATGGAACTGGCTGAGGAAAAAAGCGCACGTCTTGCCTCTCACGAAATCGAGAATATTCCGATGACAGCGACACAAATTCATCAGATGGAACCTATGGTGAAAAATGGGATTGCCGGTGGTTTGTCTGTTCCCGGGGATGGGATTGTCTATGCGCCAAATGTCGTACACTGGTTTCTTGCTAACTGTAATGAAAAGATTCAGTTTATTAAAGGGCAAGTACATGCCTTAGAATCTAGGACCGTTGTACTACGTGATGGAAAGAAATATTTTGCGCCGAGAATATTGCTAGCAAATGGGTTGTGGAGCACACATCTGTTACCTGAATTACCGATTGTCCCTAAAAAAGGACAATTGGCGATAACCGATCGTTACCCTACCTGCATCACACATCAATTGGTGGAATTAGGATATAGCGCCAGTACACATGCCTTGGATGGCACGTCAATCGCTTTTAACGTTCAGGCCCGCCCTACAGGTCAGCTTCTAATCGGATCTTCACGCCAGTTCCATAACGAAAAACACACGATTGATCTCTCCCTACTCCGTTCTATGCTCCAGCGCACACTTCATTTTTTACCTCAGCTTAGTCAGATGAATATTTTACGCTGTTGGTCTGGCTTTCGTGCTGCGACGCCGGATGGCTTGCCGCTATTGGGGCAACATCCTGATTATGAATGGCTATGGCTGGCTGTCGGCCATGAAGGATTAGGTGTGACGACCGCACCGGGCAGCGCCAAAATCATCTCTGCATTGATGCTGAATAGAAAAACGGAGATTGATCCACTGCCTTACCAACCTGCACGCTTCACTGCTATGGCTCGTCAGAGGTTGCCATGACACTCAAAAAACCCCCCTTTATCGCTCTGTTTATTGATGGCGAACTGATCGCAGTTCCTACGGGGATTACTGTTGCGGCAGCGCTAGCTTACACCAGTGATGAGCATTGCCGTATATCTGTATCACACCAATTGAGAGTACCTTTTTGTGGGATGGGTATCTGCCAAGAGTGCCGTTTGATGATTAATGGTCGCCGCCGTATAGCGTGCCAGACAGTGTGTGAAATGGGTATGAAAGTCGAGAGGATCTGAACATGGCAACACCATCACCTTTTACTACATCATCTCCTTCTACGGTATTGCGCTGTGATGTGCTAGTTGTTGGCGCTGGACCGGCAGGATTGGCTACCGCACAAGCTGCGATACAAGGGCTACAATCCGTTATCCTGATTGATGACAATCCCAAAGCAGGCGGACAAATTTGGCGCCAAGGACCACTTCATACATTGCCATCGATGGCGAAACGTTATTTATCGGTATTATCCGAAGATGCATTGATCTATTTACCGAGTTGCAAAGTGATTGCAGTAGACAGCCAATGTGTCATTGTTGAAACAGTAGGTAAGCACCGAATGATTCACTACCAACGCATTGTTCTTTGTACCGGGGCCAAAGAAAAATTACTTCCCTTTCCTGGCTGGACATTACCGGGTGTCACCGGAGCAGGCGGATTACAGGCGCTGATAAAAAGTGGTCTCCCCATGACTAGAGAGCGTGTTGTTATTGCCGGTAGCGGCCCCCTATTACTCGCGGTGGCCGAGACGGTAAAAAAAGCCGGAGGGAGCGTAGTTGGCATTATTGAACAAGCGCCTTTACATCGCTTACTTTCATTTGGCTTGCGACTGTTGCGCTGGCCAGACAAGTTATATCAAGCCATCCCTCTCATGCCACTTAGAAATTACTACAAAAACAGTATGGTGTTAGGAGTAGAAACCTCGGCAGAAGGTAGATTGACAGGCGTGTACATCAGCAATAAAGGGCGGAAACAGAAACTATCCTGTACGCGCTTAGCTTGCGGTTTTGGTTTAAGACCTAATACGGAACTGGCGCAACTACTTGGTTGCTTGCTGGACGAACAAGGGAATGTTCAGGTAGATACGTGGCAACAGACAACTATACCTGATGTATATGCAGCGGGAGAATGTACCGGTATTGGCGGCAGCGAGCTTGCGCTCTGTGAAGGATTTATTGCCGGGTTTACGGCGAGTGGTAAATACGCACTGGCAGAGAAATGGCAGCAGAAACGAGTAAAATGGCAACATTTTGCAACCGCAGTAGCAAAAGCGTTTACATTAAATAAAGAGATCACACAGTCACTTCCCCTTGATACCTTGATCTGTCGTTGTGAAGACGTGAGTTTAAACGAACTCGAACCATTTCAGGATTGGAACAGCGCAAAAATGGCGACACGATGTGGCATGGGAGCTTGTCAGGGAAAAATCTGTTCTGCCATTCTCCACGATATCAAACATTGGTCGATACCATCCCCTCGCATTCCGCTATCACCTGTTAATCTTGAAACGCTGGCAACAGAGATCTCCCTTCAAGAAGGACACACAGCAAGAGACAGGGAAAAAAATTAACTTTTCTGACTGATAGATAACTGTCCCCCTTCGTTTATCAGGCGAAATTCCCACTAAAAATCACAGTTTGTTTGATCGCCTTTGCTATGATTCACTCCAAAAATCATTAAAACCAGTAATGAATGACTTTAAAGATTAAGGTGTGAACATTTATGTATAAGACAAATGGAACCATTTTGGATGTACCGGGTGTTAAGGTTGGGCACGCTGAAGATGGGTTGCAACAAACCGGTTGTAGCGTAATTATTTTCGACAACGGAGCTGTTTGTGGCGTTGATGTCAGAGGTTCTGCCCCGGGGACAAGGGAAACCGAACTTTTAGATCCCATTAATACTGTTCAAAAAGTCAACGCGGTAGTGTTAAGTGGAGGTAGTGCTTTCGGGTTGGATTCCGCCTCTGGCGTAATGCGCTATCTTGAAGAAAGAAAACAAGGTTTTGATGTCGGTGTTACTGTCGTGCCTATCGTCCCTGCCGCAATAATTTTTGATCTAAATTTTGGCGATCCTACTGTTCGTCCTGACGCCAGAATGGGCTATATTGCCGCGCAAAACGCTTCTGTAACCCCTTTTCCATCGGGAAACATTGGCGCAGGCGCCGGGGCTACTATCGGTAAGATGGCCGGTTTTAACAAAGCCATGAAAGGCGGCCTTGGGACAGCATCGGTTAAATTACCTGGGGGGCTGACAATTGGCGCAATGGTTGTTGTCAATGCGGTTGGTGAAATCAGAGATCCTAAAAATGGCAAAACCATTGCCGGCGCATGTGATGAAAATGGTCATCTTATCGATCTCACTCCTTACATCATAAAAAATAACAAAGATAATAATTTCATTCAGGGAGCAAATACCACCATTGGCATAATTTGTTGTAACGCAAATATGAATAAAAGCCAGATGAAAAAAGTTGCCCAGATGGCTCATGATGGCCTAGCAAGGACAATATACCCCGTTCATACCATGAGTGACGGGGATACTATTTTTGCAGCGGCAACAGGCGGTGTAGATTCATCGGTGAATACTGTGGGTATTCTCGCGGCTGAAGTCATGGCTGTTGCGGTTTTAGATGCCGTAAAATCAGCCAAATCAAAATTTGGCGTTAGAGGTTATGCCGATTTGAGAGCGGAGCGCCACACCGCTTACACGAATCCCCTACAAACCCGATAAAAAAGGTTAACATTATGTCAGACATTCGCCTGTATATGCTGCAAACCGGAACCATCAAATGTAAGGTTCACCACATCAAGATGAATCAAGGCAACGGCGCCGATTATGAAATTCCGATTCCATTTTTCTTACTCACTCATCCTGACGGTCATACGCTAATTGACGGCGGCAATGCCGTTGAAACTGCAACTGACCCCAAAGGCTACTGGGGAACTATCACCAAAGCCTACTGGCCGGTGATGCGTGAAGATGAAGGTTGTGTCGCTCAAGTTAAAAAGTTGGGTATCGATCCCGCAGATATCCGCTATGTGGTGCAATCCCATCTTCACCTCGATCACACTGGCGCAATAGGACGCTTCCCTAACGCGACACACATCGTACAGCGACGTGAATATGAATACGCCTACACACCTGACTGGTTTACTACCGGCGGCTATATCCGCAAGGATTTTGATCGTCCCGGTCTGAAATGGGAATTTCTCGATGGGGAACGCAATGACATGTTTGATGTTTACAGAGATGGCACATTAAAAACGGTATTTACTCCGGGGCATTCACCCGGACACCAATCACTACTGGTGACCCTGCCGAACAGCGGCAGCCTGCTGTTAACGATTGACGCCGCTTATACCCTCGATCACTGGGAAGAACGAGCACTACCTGGGTTTCTCACCTCTACCATTGAAACCGTCCGTTCGGTGCAAAAACTACGGCATCTAGCTAAACGCACGAATGCAATTGTGGTAACAGGGCACGATCCAGATGCCTGGCCGACATTCCGTAAGGCGCCGGAATATTACGATTAACTCGAATTTATCAATGCAAAATAGCCAGAAACTGGAATCGACCCGATGTTTCTGGCTTGGCGTTTATTTCATTAAAGTTTAACTGACTAACCGTTTTTCCTCACTCTTCCACTCTCAGCCAATCATTGACAAAAGATAGGGAATTTTCAGATTTAAACCCAATTGAAGATATACCGGTTGGTTTCCACAACAGCTCGATAACACGAACTTTTTGGTTATAATCAAGAGTATTAAAGAGTTCACTTAATTGCTCATCTAAAAGTAAATCGCGATATTGAAGAAAACATTCATCATCGAATTGTTCGCAACATCCAGCAAAAAGCTTATTACCGTTTTCACGATTTAACCCACAACATTTCACACGTTTAAAACCAGATTTATAATAAAAATCGCATATCTCATCATATCGGTATGCATTAACGATAGGATTCAAAAATGCGTCTACATTAACAGCAATCTGATCAACACTATCGTCTAAATGATTAGCTGTACTATCGCCATACTGATTCCGACTTAAGTTTTTGCATAATTTATTCATTAAATCGGTATGTAGAAAATATTCTTCTACATGAATTTGTTTTGCAAAAATCTGCAAAAGCTCTCGCTGCTTCAATCGTTCATATTCTCCTATAACATTGTATAGCCAAATAAGCGCTATACCATCTTCATTTAATGAACGTGAAGCGGCGAAAAAACCCTCTTGTGGACACTCCATATGATGAATAACACCGGTAGAAACAACAATATCGAATTGATTATTTCGTGTTAGCTGCTCAATCGTATTATTTTCTAACGTGACGTTATCCAATCGATGATAAGATATCAGCTTATCTGCTACCTCTAACGCTTTATCCGTCATATCAATGCCCACAAATTGGGTATCGGGATACATACTTGCCAGACCTACCAAACGATGCCCTGTTCCACACCCCAAATCGAGCACATATTTTCCCGTTAAATAACCCGGCTTAAATATAAGCCCTACAACCGTTGCCATATCATAAATAAGATTATCCCCAATGACAGAACTAGGATACGGATATTGGCTATACATCGCTTTGACATCCTGATTACTCATATTTATCTCCCCGAACAAAATGATAAATCAGTGGTACTAGCTCATAACCATGAATATGAACAATAGCATAGCAGTCACTTTCATCGAATTCATGTTCAGCATTAGAGATTTCTGGCTGTCATAAAATCCATAATTGGTTATAATGAGAACAATTAAGGTCCCCCTGCCGCACGAGAACTGACAGCAAAATTACCCTTTATGGATGCTTTTTCAATCGCTTCCATATGTCCTTCCCAAATAAACTCTCTCTTAACTTGCTGGAGAACATCGGAATTATTCCAAAACATATTTATAAACCTTTTAAATAATTAAAAACCATATCAACATTTTATGTATTGTTTCCATATACAAAGAAATTCTAAGCTAAATTAATAATTACAACACGATTAAATTTTAATTTAATGACAAATCAGAAACTGTAAATATAAAACTACAAATTCACTTATACAATTTAATTAAATACTATTTAACAAACAGCAGGATAACTTGTTTTATAAGACTTTGTAAAAAAAAACCAAATCGCCTTGCCCTCTTTCTATATGCGGTATATTTTTATTTTAAATACTACAACAAAAATCATGGCTGTGATTAGATAATATCAAATAGATATAGTCACTATAATCTAGCGAGAATCTCTCACACCTATATAACAAAGGGGAATATTATGCATGTCGGTATTATTGGAGCCGGAATTGGTGGCGCATGTTTAGCACATGGATTACGTAAAAATGGAATCAAAGTGACGATCTATGAACGGAACCCTGCTTTGTCATCCGAACTTCCCGGTTATGGAATTCATATTAATACATTCGGTAAGCAAGCACTGCAAGAATGCCTCCCGGATGCAAACTGGCTAACCTTTAAGGAGGCATCAAGATATATTGGCGGACAATCACGATTTTATAATGAACGTATGCGTCTTCTCGCCGTTCAGGGCGGTCTTATGAACGGGCAGATAATTTCCGAGCAACGTTTGTCAATCAGCAGAACTGAGCTGAAAGAAATACTAAACAAGGGGCTTTCAAACATAATTCAATGGAATAAAACATTCATCCATTATGAACATATTGAAAACGGTGGTATTAACATTTTCTTTGCCGATGGCAGTCACGAAAATGTCGATATCCTTGTCGGTGCAGACGGTAGCAACTCAAAAGTCCGTAAACAGTACCTTCCTTTTATCGAAAGATTTAATGTCGGTGTTAGTATAATCATTGGCCGTTCGCGTCTTACCCCGGTTCTCACAGCCTTGCTACCCCAAAATTTCCTGGATGGCACGCCTAACAGTATCGTACCTAAAAGTCCTGACTGGTTGTTTATTTCTATGTGGCGCGCCCCGGTTGATATCCATGTAGAAGCCGCTTTAGCAGAAATCGATAACTTTATAGTATGGGTTTATGTAGCAGCAACAGATAGTCTTCCTGACAATATCACCGATTTTTCCGCAGAAGCCCTCTGTAATCTGGTCCGAGCCCGTATGACTTCATGGGACCCAAACCTACATACACTGATTAAACAAAGCGACATGGAAAACATATCTCCGCTACATTTACGTAGCATGCCCCATCTTCCACCCTGGAAATCGAGTGCTGTCACATTACTTGGGGATGCTATTCATAACATGACGCCAATGACAGGCTCAGGAGCGAACACAGCGCTGCGAGACGCTCTTTTACTCACACAGAAGCTTGCTAGCGTAGCATCGGGCCACGAAGAGTTAGTCAAGGCAATTTCAGATTACGAACAACAAATGCGCGCATATGCTAATGAGATCGTTGGAATTTCACTGCGCAGCGCTCAGAATGCTGTAGAACATTTCTCAATACCATCATTAAAACAACGGCATTTGAACATAAAAAGAAAAAATATATCTCAAGGTTATCAACTCCGGCGTTAATATTCTGAACGAATTGTCATACCTGAACTCATTCCATTATTCTAGATATATTGTTACAGCAGTACAGATAAAAAGGAGCTGCCACCAGTACATATTATACTGGTGGCTTGGTTTAATTAATTATGCAATCTTTACCCAAGGATAAGTATCAGATGTTCCGCCACCATCCGGTACAGTGCCTCTATTCCACCATTTAGCTTCCCAGTTTTGATTATTCCAATTCACTCTATCACCGGCCTGATACACCTTATTTGCATCCCAGACAGGGTAATCACCCCCTTTCTCTGGCTTAACGGGATCAACCGGTTCAACATTAATACCCTTGAAATAGAATGGCGCCATCTCTATTTTTTGCGTGATTAACTCACAACCAAGGCCCTCTCTAGCCGCATTGACTAATAAACCTCGGTCTTGATCTGCGGTCCAGGTAAATATTCCCCCCAGATTCTTTTCTAATGCATATTGCGCTTTAGCTTTAACAGAACGAGGAGTATCAAAAGAAATAAACAACTTGCTATCCTTATTATAGAGATAATCAGCATCTGCTATTTCATCGGTATACAAATCAAAATTATTTCTCCCCCTCTTTTCTTCCAAATCTAGATAATTATATATCGTGTCATACCATTCTGTTGTCCCTGATTCAAATGACCCGGTTGTCGTAATCTTCGGATCTTTTTTCGGGACATAGCCAGGATCATAACTGCCAGATAATGGAGAATAACTATCAATAACCGTATTTCTGCCATTACGTGAATAGCCGGTGTAACCAATATTGATTGCAGATGCAGGTACACCAAGACTCAATAAATATTCAACTGCTTTCTCTACACTATTATCACCGCTAGGATAATTACGGAGATTAGTATGATGTAACAACCTTTCAGCCCACGGAGTACCAAAGAAATCATAGGTCATAACGTTAATACCATATAGCCCAACTTGCAATAATTCAGGTATTTTTGATTTTTCCATTTTCTCTGGTACCGCCGAACAAGCGATACTGATTTTTATATCTGAACGCCCTGCTTCTTTAAACGCAGCAGTTAAATCTTTAATTAAACTAACGTAATAATCGCCATCGTCTGGCGCGTACATGTTACCTTCATTTCCAGCAACGCCGGGATACTCCCAATCAATATCAATTTCGGTAAACATAGGGAAACGTTGAAATATATCAACCAAACTCGAACAGAAATAGGATTTTAGTGTTTCGTCTCTGACCATATTATAAAAGCCATTACTCATGGTCCAGCCACCAACACTAAATGACATAATAAGGTCATGGCCTTGAGCTTTTGCAGCTTGTTGAACTTTAGCCAATCCACCTAATACGCCCATACTTTTAGATTGATCAAAATCCCTTGGCATTTGGATATCTTGCCAACCAGAATAAGTGCAATTCTGATAAGATTGGCAATCTCCCCAAGCATCTGTGAATGTCACTTCTCCATTATTAGTACGGGCAAAAAATGGCGCTTGCTCTTTAATTTGCTGCTTTTTTTCACCCTCATCACCTAATATTCCACAGAAACCAATAACTAATTTATCATAAGCAAAAGGATTATCTAAAAGGTGCTGTAAATCTATTCCTCTACCTCGACGAATAGGATCTTGATTTCCTTGTAATCTACCGTCATATTGCGACCAATCTGTATAATAGCCAAAAACTTTAGGTTTATTTCGTGTGTCATATTTATTATAGACTGGTAATGCAGTTCTTCCCGATGTGTAACTGAAATTTATTGTTTCAGTTGATGGATTGAAATTATCTATCTTATAAGATTGTTCACTAAGAGAATCTGTCTGGATTATTTTTGACATAAATCACCTCGACTAGATATCAATTTATTTTTCGATGAACACTCCAATTGCTTTACTTGCGTGGTAACATAATTACATTCTAGCTTGTATTCTTAGGAAAACAAATAATTGCTATTTGTTTGATTGTTAATGGTCAACTCAAATTTATGTCAACGAAATTTACATTACCTACCGTTTATTATCAGATAGTAAAAACAAATAATTGCAAATTGTAAATATATTAACCGTCATTATTACAATTATCCACCTCAATTAAATTTGTAAATTAATTTTTACGAACCATTTATTTTAATTTTATTTTCAATTGACTATTTCTTATATTTTATATCTATACTAATTTGTATCCTTAGGGGTGTTCGTTTCTTTGAAATATTATTACCATACTTATATATGGAGATTAAAATGAAAGCTAAAGATGTTCAGCCAACCATTATTATTAATAAAAATGGCCTTATCTCTTTGGAAGATATCTATGACATTGCGATAAAACAAAAAAAAGTAGAGATATCAACGGAGATCACTGAACTTTTGACGCATGGTCGTGAAAAATTGGAGGAAAAATTAAATTCAGGAGAGGTTATATATGGAATCAATACCGGATTTGGGGGCAATGCCAATCTAGTTGTACCATTTGAAAAGATTTCGGAGCATCAGCAAAATCTGTTAACTTTTCTTTCTGCTGGTACTGGGGACTATATGTCCAAACCTTGTATTAAAGCGTCACAATTTACTATGTTACTTTCTGTTTGCAAAGGTTGGTCTGCAACCAGACCAATTGTCGCTCAGGCAATTGTTGATCATATTAATCATGATATTGTTCCTCTGGTTCCTCGCTATGGCTCGGTGGGGGCAAGCGGTGATTTAATTCCTTTATCTTATATCGCACGCGCATTATGTGGTATCGGAAAAGTTTATTACATGGGGGCAGAAATTGACGCTGCTGAAGCAATTAAACGTGCAGGATTGACGCCGCTATCGTTACAAGCAAAAGAAGGTCTCGCTCTGATTAACGGCACACGGGTTATGTCAGGTATCAGTGCAATTACCGTCATTAAACTGGAAAAACTATTTAAAGCCTCAATCTCTGCTATTGCCCTCGCTGTTGAAGCATTACTTGCATCTCATGAACATTATGATGCCCGGATTCAGCAAGTAAAAAATCATCCTGGGCAAAAAGCGGTGGCAAGTGCATTGCGTAATTTATTAGCAGGCTCAACTCAGGTTAATTTATTAACTGGAATTAAAGAACAAGCTAATAAAGCTTGTCGCCATCAAGAAGTTACCCAGCTAAATGATACCTTACAGGAAGTTTATTCCATTCGTTGCGCGCCACAGATATTAGGTATAGTGCCGGAATCTTTAGCTACCGCACGGAAAATATTGGAGCGGGAAGTTATCTCAGCTAATGATAATCCATTGATAGATCCAGAAAATGGCGATGTTCTACACGGTGGGAATTTTATGGGGCAATATGTTGCCCGGACAATGGATGCATTAAAACTGGATATCGCTTTAATTGCCAATCATCTTCATGCCATTGTGGCACTGATGATGGATAACCGTTTCTCACGTGGGTTGCCTAATTCACTGAGTCCGACACCCGGCATGTATCAAGGTTTTAAAGGCGTCCAACTTTCTCAAACCGCTTTAGTTGCTGCAATTCGCCATGATTGTGCTGCATCAGGTATTCATACCCTCGCCACAGAACAATACAATCAAGATATTGTCAGTTTAGGTCTGCATGCCGCTCAAGATGTGTTAGAAATGGAGCAGAAATTACGCCATATTGTTTCAATGACCATTCTGGTCGTTTGTCAGGCCACTCATCTGCGCGGCAATATTAGCGAAATTGCGCCTGAAACCGCTAAATTTTACCATGCAGTACGAGAAATCAGTCCTCCTTTGATTACTGATCGTGCATTAGATGAAGATATAATTCGCATTGCGGATGCAATTATTAATGATCAACTTCCTCTGCCAGAAATCATCCTGGAAGAATAAAAAGAAAATCACTGAAAGCTTTCCAGCCATCTCTTGACTAAAAATACAGAACCCCATTTACTACTGAGGTAGAAACAATGAGAGTAAACAAGGGGTTTTGTATGGTCGTTTTTGTGACAGGAGCAACTTCAGGTTTTGGTGAATCCATTGCCAGAAGATTCATTCAAAACGGTTCTAAAGTTATTGCAACTGGACGACGTAAAGAACGGTTAGAAAAATTAAAAGCTGAACTAGGTGATAACTTTTACTTTGTTCAACTTGATGTCACTGATCGGACAGCTATCAACCAGGTTATAGAACAATTACCAGAATCACTCCGTCATATCGATATTTTAGTCAATAATGCAGGTTTGGCGCTTGGATTAGAACCTGCTCATCTGGCTAACCTGGATGACTGGGAAATAATGATTGATACCAATGTCAAAGGACTTGTCAATATGACCCGCGCTCTGCTGCCTGGAATGGTAGCAAGAAATCATGGGCATATTATTAATATCGGTTCTACCGCTGCAAGTTGGCCATATTTCGGTGGGAATGTTTATGGCGCAACTAAAGCCTTCGTCAAACAGTTTAGTTTAAGCTTACGAGCAGATTTGCAGGGAAAAAATATCCGCGTTACTGATATAGAACCCGGTTTAGTTAGTGGAACTGAATTTTCTTTAGTCCGTTTTAAAGGTGACAACGACAAAGTGAATAAAACCTACGATGGCGCCCAAGCATTAACCGCTGAAGATGTCACTGAAGCTGTTTTTTGGGTCGCCAATTTACCTGCTCATGTCAACATTAATACATTAGAAATGATGCCAGTTTGCCAATCATTTGCCGGACTCAGTGTGCACAGAAGTGAATAATTGCATTCTTCTTGATAATTTGTTGAACATCTTGATGCTATCTTATAATTTATCTATCTGATAATTTCTTATTGTGCCATCTCATTCAAGAGGATAAAAAATGAATATTCGTCATTCTTTGATAAAAGCTATGCCAGCTATCGCTCTGGCAATACCATTGTTATGGCAAACGCCGGCATTGGCGGCAACTTGTACTAGCGGAAGTACCTGTGTCACCGTGCATGGCAGCGGAGATAGTGTGCTCGATAAAGAAGCCGCTCGTCAAAGCAAAGAACAATGGGATGAAACCAAAAATCTTCGCACTAAGGTTAATAAACGTGCCGAGAAAGAGTTCGACAAGTTCGATAAAGCCATTGATGCTCGTGAGGCATGTCTGAAAAGTACCAATATCAATGCTTATTGGGAACCCAATACCGAACGTTGTTTAGACAGCAATACAGGTATGCCTATCAGGCCGTAATATAGAGGTGATGATAATGAAGATGAAAAAAGCGCTTTTATGCAGTGCATTGCTCTTTACCCTATCCCCATTCGCACTTGCTGCACAAGCTTCGTGCGAAAGCGTGAAAGAGCAAATTACGCAGAAAATTATCAATAATGGTGTGCCGGAATCTGGCTTTAAATTGGAAATTGTTGCTAATGACCATGTTGAACAAGCCGGAAGTAAAATCGTTGGGCATTGTGAGAATAATGCCAAAAAGATTGTGTATACCCGGCAAGGAAGCCAATCTCAACCTCATCCGACCGCCAAATAGACCCACATCATCTTTCTGAAGGAAAATACTACAGTTTGGAGAAAATATTACGCCAATATTTTACCATTGATGAGTAGAGGTCGAGGCTATGCGCTTCGGCCCTTTTCCATATTATCTCTCTGTGAACAGCGCGTTAGTGGTGTTTTCCGTAGCAAATTACACCTAAACGATACCTCCAATATAGTTTCATATGTAAACCATTAGTTTTTTTAGAACTGACAATTCAGATCATCAACTCTAATATTATCACGCTTTGAAATATAAATATTTGCCGAATAATTATGGTGAGTTAAATATCTTATTTACTCAAGAAATCATATTGAAATTTTAAAATAGGAAACCGTTATGAGCGATCTTATCGCTAAGAAAATTCTCTCTATCATGGTGTTTTTCACAGCATTAACTGTATCAGGATGTAACGCTATCGCAGGAAATCAAACAGAAACCGATAATTTTAGTAGTAATAGCAACGAGCAATATGTAAAAATTTATTTGCATAATAATACATCACATTTATTAGCGGCTGAAAAAACAGACTTACTTTGGGGAAGTTGGATTGAAAACCCATCGTCATCAATATCCGCATATAGTCGCGATTCATTCGCTTCAAAAGGTAAGATTTTTAGTGGCACTGAGGGCGAAGTTATTTATCGTTTACCCAACGGTGAAGGTAAGTTAAATGTTCACTGGAGTCTTTCATATTGGGGGGTTCAGAACCACAATATCTATCTTTCCGAAGCATCAGCTAATTATAAACTTGAGAAAACCGTTAAAAGTTCCTCTTCTTACGGCATCAAGATTGACATTTATCTCACTGAAAAAAATATAGATAGCAATTATAAAATTGCCGTGATGTCAGATCCTCAACCGTGGCGTTTAGATCCTGAAACAGGCGATCCCAATGCCGACAAAAAACCGTGGGAAGAATTGAATAGAAAAGTAGCAAACAGTATCAATAATATTTATGAAAGCAATCATCTTGCTTTTGGCATCGTTAATGGCGATCTTACCGAGTTTGGACGTGCTAGCACCAGAAGAAGCCTTGATGAGATATATACATCAAAAATCAAATTCCCGCTATTTATGGGATTAGGAAATCATGACTATGCCAATAATGTTAATGATTGTACTTATCCTGAGGGCCTTGATTTCAGTCGTAATGCCTGTGCCAGATCCGCAGTATTTGATATGGCAGAGAGAATAAGTGCTTATAGTAAAGAATTAAATAATTTCTCCTATGACTATGACAATGAAGCATGGAAAGGAAGTCTGTCTTATTCATGGGATTTTGGTGATATTCACTACGTTCAATTACAAAATTATCCTACCTATAGCGTCAATCTGGATCACTATATCAGCCCAACCGTTTACATTACAAAATCCCTTGATTGGTTGGAAAGCGATCTTAAATCTGCCCAAACCAGAGGAAAGGCTGTAGTTTTAAATTTCCATGATGGGTATGACCATTTTATTAATAACAGCAGTTATGCTGAAAAAGAAAAATTTAAGTCACTGATTAAAAAATACAACGTTATGGCTGTTTTCGTTGGGCATTCACATTTTCTTAAAGAATACAACGCCTCGGTATTTGGAAATGCAAGAGTCTACGATAGCGGAGCACTATTTAAAGGTGATTTCTTTATCATTAATGTTAACAAAAAATGCATGCAAATATCTGCATATAATGGAATAGATGGTACACCCAAGTTTGTTAAAAAAATGACGAGTGTTTGTGGTCAATAGAGATCAAGCTTATTATATTTGGCTGAGATTTTAGATTAATGATAAACCTCACTTTTTCGCAAGTGAGGTTTTCTTATTGATCGTTTACAGATCGCAATCACACTATTTATGTATATTGGTTCTCTATACCAACTTCACTCTCACTTCCCCCAACTTGTTTAAATATAGTGGCGACATCCAAGTAGCAGGATAAATCTTTCTCTTCGGGACGTAAAACATAAGGAATTTCACCTAATTGTGGCGCATTAATGTGACGGCGTAACCTATCCATCACTTTGGTATAGTGCGATAAACCAGGATTAATTCTGTTAGCTACCCATCCTACTAATTGCAATCCATCATTTATTATTGCCTGTGCAGTTAAAATTGCGTGATTTACACAGCCAGACTGAATACCAACAACTAAAACGACTGGGATTTTTTCCCGAATCACCCAATCAAAATAAAAAATTTCATCATCCAGTAATACACGCCAACCACCGTTACCTTCAATAATAACGCGATCTGCTTTATTACTAAGATTATTCAATCCTTGTTTCATCTGTTCGAAATCAACCTGATTTCCGTCACAATATCTGCTTTTCCAGATAACTGGGTTAATTTCTTCATATTTAAGCAGAACAGGAGAAGATTTTTGTAGAATCACGCCATCTCGATTGCGCATACCGTCTTCTGTTTCATACCCTTCTGTGGCTATAGGCTTATACCCTACTGCCGTTGCTCCCTCACGATTAAAAAATTGTAATAATGCACGGGTAACAACTGTTTTACCTATGTTGGTATCTGTCCCCGTAACAAATAGGCGCGTTAACATAAATTTTGTTTTCCATAATGACAGATAGAATCCGATTAATGAGCGCTTAAGTCTAGAGGATGCAACTATAAGGGAGATTGAGTTAGCTCAATGTTTTGTTTAATTGCTACATCAATTTAGCCAAAAAACGATATAAAATTAATATTACAACCAGATAACCGCTATCAAGCATATTATCCTTTCATTAAATTGATTAATAATGAACCATCATATAAAGCTTTTTTAACTGATGCTACCGAAGATAATGTGCCTGAATTATTAAATTTTGTCGCAACTAACTCAATCTGTTTGCTATAAGCAGGCAAAGCGTGTCGTTGAATACATTCATTAATCATCGGATACAAAATTTGCTGTGAAGCATTAAGGGGAGAACCTATCAAAATTTTTTCTGGGTTAAATAAATTAACCATAATTGCGATAATATGACCAATTTTCACCCCGATATCACGAATAATATCTATTGCTAAAGTATCGCCATGATTAACCGCCTGACAAAATGATTCAATAGTCAGTGGTTCGCCGTTCAGTAAAGAATCCGGTACCACTGTCAACTGCTGTTTTACTCTGGATAAAATATGGCTGATACCGACAACCGTTTCCAAACACCCAACATTCCCACAGTAGCAGCGTTTACCATCAGGTTCAGCCTGAATATGCCCTATCTCCATGACACCACGATTGCCAGCATGTAATGTTTGCCCCGCGATAATCACGCCAACGCCAACATGTTCATCAATGACCATTTGGATAATATTCTGACAATTTTTTGCCGCTCCATATAATGATTCAGCTATCGTCCAGGCGGTTATTTCATGTTGAAGAAATACCGGTAATCCAGTGCGACGATGTAGATATTCTCCTATTGGCAATTCCTGAACCTGGTAATAAGGGAAACTGTGGATTAAACCCCTGATCGGATCAACAATGGCATTTATTGTTATGCTAATTGCCGTCAAACGCTCAAGACGAGATTGATAACGGCCGAAAAATGCATCAATCTCGTCAATAATACTCTCTAAAAAGGATTTTTTCTTGTTGACCGGTAATGGCAATATATCTTCAACAATTAACTTGCTACTTAAATCACGCAGTCCCAATATTAAACTTCCCAAGTTAATACTGACACACAAGAAATGCCAACCTTCAGAATCAAGCTTCAATCCAGTCGCCGGACGCCCTCTGAATCCCAAATCCAGAAATTCCGTTTCCATAACTAAGTGCGCATCAATCAATTCACGGACAATTTTAGTAATACTGGCGGGAGCAAGTTGAGCTTTTTTGGATAGCTCAATCCGGGAAATTGGACCATATTGATCAATTAACCGATAAACAGTACCAATATTAATCTGTTTTATCTGATCAACATGCCCCGGCTGTCCATCCATTATTCACCCTTTTACGCGCTAATTAATTCACGTTTCAAAATAATTGTCGGCTGATTATGTCGAGGTTTTAGGCAAAAAGTATGATTCTTTCAGTAAATATGTGATATTCAGCACGAAATTTAGCTGATTTCTACTTATTTTTTCCATTTAAGATATTAGATATGAGTAGGTTTATCAGTCTGTCTGCGGCGGCCGATATTGGCCGATTTTTATGATTGACCAACCAAACCTCAGAGCAAGAATGATTATCAGCTAATGGAATATACCTGTGCTCATTGAAACTGCTTGATTTTCGCCCAAATGAGGTTCATGGTATCCGTCATGAAAATATTCATTACCGATGAACAAAAAGCCGAACTTGAACACCTCCATCACACTTGCCGTGATAATCTGG